>CAYNXT010000011.1:0-22021 GCA_964401235.1 uncultured Planctomycetales bacterium | reverse complement strand
GAGGTCATTCTACTCCTAACGACGGGTTTTCGACAGAGCAAGTAAGACAAAGTAATATTCAACAAAGGGGGACAAATGCGAGCAACGAAAACCTGGACCATTTCGCTTCCGCCGGGGATGGAACATGAGGCGCTCATGGTGGCAAGGCAGGAACACCGGACCAAGAGCGAGCTCGTCCGGGAGGCGATTCGAGAATATGTGGCGTCGCGGCGATTGCAGGCGATCCAGCGGACGCTCGTTGCAAAAGCGCGCCAACGTGGGATCCGCACAGAAGACGATGTTGACCGGGTCATTCACGAGCTGCGTTCGGAACGTCGCGCGTAATGCGCCGGCTGGTCCTTGATACGAATGTCTGGGTCTCTGCGTTCCTGACCCCAGGCGGAACGTGTCACGAGCTACTCCTTCGACTCTTACGTGGTGGGGTAGAAATTGCAATTTCTTCAAGCCTCATGGACGAGCTGCAACGTGTGCTGAAGGAGAAGGTGGGTGCGACAGGCGCTGAGGTGGCTCGAGTGGTCAGCTTCATCGAATCGGTCGCGGTGCGTGTGGAACCTCATGAGCGGCTTCGTATCGTCTTGGACGACCAAAGTCGATACCATCGTGACAGGGGACGCGCGGCATCTACTGCCGTTGCAGCACTTCCAAGGCATTCCCATCCGATCGCCAAGGATGGCGCTGGACCTGTGGTAGGGGTTCATCGAGCAACGCTGTCACAACCTCCGATGAGGGAGGCATGATGGTCCACCTTCAACGAGCAGCATGACACCCTTCGCTCTATCCGGGTTGCTGATCGTTGTGACGGCCTTCCCGCTTGGATTGTTGGTTCTCCTTCACCAGCCCCGTCAAGCTCTGAACCGACGGCATGCGCTTTTTGCACTGACCGTGTCTCTGTGGGGCCTCAGCGCACTGGTCATTGGTTCAGGCCTGGAGCGTGATGCGGCGCTCTTCGCTTTTAAACTCGCTCATCTGAGCATCCTCTTCATTCCGATTTGCTTCTACCATGTTGTTCACCTCGTCATTCATCGTCAACGTTCAAAAGCATTGACGGCGTCATATCTCTTTGGAGGTGTTTGCGCGCTCCTCCTTCCTTCGTCACTTCTTATCCGTGATGTTCGGTATGCGTTTAATTCCTTCTACTACGCTACGATCGGACCCGCGTACCCCATTTTTCTGATCTGTTGGCTCAGTATCGCTTTTCGGGCACACTATGAGCTGTGGAAAGCCTACCGAGTAGCGAGCGGAATTGAGAAGAAGCGCATTGGAATTTTCCTGTCAAGCGGACTGAGCTTTTCAGGGGGCTTGATGAATTTCCTCCCGGCGTTTCATATCGATATCTACCCCTGGGGGAATTTCTGCATCCCCATTTATTGGTGCCTCGTGACCTACGCGTTGTTTGCCTACGGGATCATGGATGCACGCATCATTCTGAGCAAGACCCTGGTCTACTCTTCACTGATCGCCCTCATGACCTCGCTCTACTTGGTCATGGTGCTCGTGATGGAGAAGTGGTTTCAGGGTTTCCTTGGCTATCGATCAATTTTCGCGACAGCCTTCACGGCTTTCCTCATCGCGATCCTCTTTAACCCGATTCGCAGTCGAATTCAGGCGTTTGTCGACCGCGCGCTGTTCAAGGCGACCCCGGCCGAGTTGGTCGCTCAGAGGGAACAGCTCCTGGCCGAGGTTCGGAAGAGCGACCAGATGAAGGCGGTCAGCACGCTCTCCGCCGGGCTCGCCCATGAGATCAAAAATCCGCTGGCGTCCATCAAGACGTTCACAGACTATCTGCAGACGCACTATGACGACCCTGAGTTCCGCGCGAAGTTTCAAAAGATCGTTGGCGGGGAAGTCGAGCGGATCAACCTCATCGTGCATCGCCTGTTGGACTTCGCCAAACCGGTTCTTCCGCAACTGGCGCCCGTTGAAATCCCTCGCATCGTGGATGAGACATTGGAGTTTCTCGGCAATGAATTCGTCCAGCACCGCGTCGAAGTTCGCCGACGCTACGGAGCCAAGCCCCCTGTGCTCGGGGATGCCAAGCAGCTCAAGCAGGTGTTCCTCAACGTGTTTCTCAACAGCCTTCAGGCCATGAACGGACGTGGCGGGCTGGATATTACTACGGCTGTGGAGGGCTCAGAGTTCGTTGTCACCGTCAGCGATACCGGCTGCGGCATTGTTGCGAAGGATCTTCCGCACATCTTTGACCCCTTCTATACGACGAAGGCAGGCGGTACAGGCCTTGGCTTAGCGGTGGTTCAAGGCATCATCAAGGAGCACGGCGGCCGGATTGAAGTGAAAAGCCAGCTCGGGAAGGGGACAAACGTGATACTCCACCTACCGATTGCGGTATAAGGTTATGACACCCTTTAGTTGGTCCGGTGTATTGATTGTCCTTACGGCGATACCCTTAGGCCTGATTGTGTTGTGGCGGCAGCCACATCGGCCTATCAGTCGATCCTACATGGCGTTCTGCGCAATCGGTGTAGGTATTTGGGGTATAGCATCCTGGATGATCGGTTTGGCGTCAGATCCTAAGACTGCGCTCACTTCCTGGAAATTTGCTCATCTGGGCATCACTCTCATTCCAGTGTTTTTCTATCAGTTCATCCACCATGTAGCTGGGATCCAGCGCAGATGGGACCTGATCGTAGTATATGTGCTCGGCTTACTCGGCATTCTTATCACCACCTCAGGATTTAGCTTTTCTGGCGTTAGATACCTATTCGATTCATTCTACTATCCCGTTCCTACAGTAGGATACTGGTCTTACTTTAGTGTTTGGTTGACCACGGTAGGAATAGCCCAATTGCTACTATGGAAGAAATATCGAATCTCTGAGGGAATTGAAAAAAGTAGGCTGCGTCTTTTGTTTGTAGGAGTGCTGACGGGCTTTGTAGGCGGCTCGATGAACTTCATGCCATTTTTCCACGTTGACATCTATCCATGGGGAAACTTCGCCATCCCCATTGCGGCGATCATTCAGGCCTACGCTATTTTTGTTTATAAGTTGCTTGACATTGAAATCTTAGTGACCAAGACCAGCTTGCTTCTAGCTACTTACTTGGTTGTCTTAGGAGGCCCCTTCCTCGTCGGCTGGTTATGGCGCCCGAAACTTGAACGATGGATAGGCTCAGGCTGGTGGCTCGTTCCTCTAGGATTGTGCACCGTGTTAGCGACCATAGGACCTTTTACATACGCTTACTTGCGGCGACAAGCCGAGGGACGGCTCTTGAGGGAACAGAAACGCTATCAACGTACTCTTCAGCTTGCCGCGCGCGGCATAACGCAGGTGCGTAACACAGCGAAACTTGTTCATCTGATCACCCGGCTTGTCAGTCGCACCGTCAAAGTGACCCACGCATCCCTCTTCCTCTGGGATCAGGCCGATCAACGCTATGTCCTGCGTGCGAGCCATGGTCCTCAGCGGCTGGCATTGCAGTCTCGATATCGCCTTGACATATCTAACGTGCTTGTCCAATGGTTTCAAGAGCACCGAAGGGTATTGACAGAAGAGGCATTGGCTCGCTCAGTTGAAGCGACCGTTGGGCAAGAGCTGACGAACTTGGAGGCCGCCCTTGTCATCCCCGGCTTCATTGAGCAGCGGTTAATCGGCTTTCTCGTCCTGGGGCAGAAACTTTCTGGATCCAGCTATTCCGCAGATGACTTGCACGCTTTTGCCACACTAGCCAATGAGGCGGCGATCGCCATCGAAAACGCGCTCTCCTACGAGGAGCTGGTCAAGGTGAACGAGCAGCTCAAAGCGGCCTCGGCGCGGCTCGTGATTCAGGAGCGCCTGGCCTCCGCCGGCCAATTTGCCGCAGGGATGGCGCACGAGATCAAGAACCCCCTCTCCGCGATTAAGACATTTGCCCAATACCTCCCCGAGAAATATGCTGATCCAGCGTTTCGCGAGAAGTTCTTTCATGTGGTGCAGGCGGAAATCGACCGAATCAACGTGCTCGTGAAGGAGCTCTCAGACTTCGCCAAGCCAACTCCGTTGCAGCTTCAGGCAGTGCACCTCTCAGCGCTGCTTGAGGAGACGTTGGCGCTCTTATCGAACCAGTGTCTCAAGCAGGGTGTTGAGGTCAATAACTCTTTTCGGGACAATGGGTTCACTGTTCATGGTGATCCGCAACAGCTCCGGCAGGCGGTCCTGAATCTACTGCTCAACAGCCTGGATGCGATGCCCTCAGGCGGCCAACTTGAGGTGAGTAGCCGCGTCGGGGGATCCTTCCTCGTGCTGCGGATCGCTGATACGGGTTGCGGGATCGCCCCAGACCAGCTTCGAGCGATCTGGGACCCATTCTTCACCACCAAGGAGCGGGGGATGGGTCTTGGGCTGGCAATCGTGAAAGGCATTGTCGAACGGCATGGTGGTACGGTCAGCATTTCCAGCTTGCCAGGTAAGGGTACGGTGGCTGAGTTGTCCCTCCAGCTGTACCCTCCAAGAATTTGATTGAGCTTCCTGGTTTGTCTCAAATTTTTGCTTGACAGTTTATTCTTAGTTGTTAATATAATAACCAACAACAACTGATACCAGTTGTTATTTTTTATGCCCATGGACCCAGCAGAGACTGACATCCTCACTGTTGAGGAGCTCCACGGCTACCTCAAGATCCCCAAGCCGACGCTCTATGCCTTAGCCCAGAACGGAAGGATCCCGGCGGCTAAGGTTGGTAAACACTGGCGCTTCCGCCGGGGCGACATTGACGAGTGGCTCAAGGCTCAGCAGTGGAATCGCCCCCCTCAGCGCAGGCAGCGAAGGAAGCAGGACGCTCATGCCAGCCAGTAACCGAGTGGCCATTACCGGCTTAGGTGTCATTACGGCCATCGGGGCCGGCAAGGAGGCCTTCTGGGAGTCTCTGAGGGCCGGCCGTTGCGGGATCAAGCGGGTCAGCAAGTTCGACCCCACCCCGTATCCCACCCAGTTCGCCGCCCAGCTCAACGGGTTTGATTTCGGCGCCTACATTGACCCGAAGTGGTCTCGCCGCATGGACTTGACCTCGCAAATGGCGGTCTCCGCAGCCAAGATGGCGGTCAAGGACGCCGCCCTGGATCTCGACAAGGAGAACCGCGAGCGTATCGGGGTCGTGGTGGGGACGGCCATGGCCGGCCACGCCTTCATCCTTGAGCAGCACGATGTCTATAAGGAGAAGGGGCCGATGCGGATTAACCCCTTCACCGCCCTGACCGTCTTTCCGGATGCTCCCGCCAGCTTCATCTCGATTGAGCTCGGGCTGCATGGGCCGAGCTTTTCGCTGGCCACCGCCTGCTCTTCAGCGCTGGACGCTGTGGGCTATGCTTTTAATGCGATCCGCAAAGGTGAGCTCGATGTCATCCTTATGGGCGGGGCCGAAGCCACCGTGTTCCCGCAGGCGTTCTCCGCCTTCTGCATGCTGCGGGCGATGTCCCAGCGCAACGATGATCCGGAGCGCGCGTCGCGACCCTTCGATAAGGAACGCGACGGCTTCGTCCTTGGTGAGGGCGCGGGCATGTTGGTGTTGGAAGACCTCGAGCGCGCCCGCAAGCGCGGCGCGCACATTTACGCGGAAATCCTCGGCTTTGGCATGACGTGCGATGCGTACCACATGACGGCCCCTGAGCCCTCAGGCCGCCAGGCGACCCGAGCGATTCAAATTGCGCTCAAGGATGCCGGGGTCAAGCCCGCGGAGATCAACTATATCAACGCGCACGGCACCTCGACCCCGCTGAACGACAAGACCGAGACGCTCGTCATCAAGCAGGTCTTCGGCCAGCATGCGTACCGCGTGCCCATCTCGGCGACAAAGTCGATGATCGGCCATCTCATCGGGGCGGCGGGGGCGGTTGAGCTCATTGCGACGGCGCTGGCGCTGGAGCATCAGGTGATTCCGCCGACCATCAACTACGAAATCCCGGATCCCGAATGCGATCTGGACTATGTGCCCAATGTGGCTCGGAAGACGACCATTGATTTCGCGCTGAAGAACTCCTTCGGGTTTGGCGGCAAGAACTCCGCCCTCGTGATCAAGACGTACAACTGATGACACCACAGAACCACAGAAGGTCCACAGAGGCACAGAGGGGTGGCGCACGAGGAACTCAACACGCTCACCGCGCAGGTTATTGGAGCGGCGATCGACGTCCACAAAGCTTTGGGCCCAGGTTTCACAGAACGGATCTATGCCAAGGCCTTGCAGATGGAGCTTCGGGCGCGCAAGGTGCCCTTTACGGCCGAGCGAACCGTTCGCGTCGAGTATAAAGACTACCTCCTTGGACAACATCGACTTGATTTGGTTGTGGGAGATGCGCTGGTGGTTGAACTCAAGGCGGTCTACGAAGTGAACAACTTCCACATTGCTCAGATGCTCTCGTACCTGAAAGCGAGTGGAATGAGACTGGGTTTGATTTTGAACTTTTCGAGAAGTCGGCTTGCAGTGAGGCGGGTCGCATTATGAGCGTCTCTGTGGCTCTGTGTGGTTTCTGTGTCATCTGTGGTGTGTGATGGTGGCGAAGTGTCCCCTGTTTCACAACGGCAAGGTGCTCTGCCGGGTCAAGCCGGAGAGCCAGCACCGGTGGGTCGGCACAGAGCGGACGTGGTACCTGCGCAACTACTGCGAGACGGACTACCATGTCGACTGCGAGGACTTCGAGGCGTATCTTGAGCAGCAAGCGATCATCAAAGGGAAGATCCTCGTGGTGGATGACGAAACGACGATGCTCGAGACGCTCAGCAGCTTCTTCGGCAACCGCGGCTACCAGCTCATGACGGCGGCCTCCGCAGAGGCGGCGCTCAAGCTGATCAAAGAGGAACAACCCTCCCTGGCGCTCATTGACATTAAGCTGCCTGGGATGAACGGGCTGGAGTTGCTGAAGATCATCAAGCACGACTATCCCGGCGTGAAGACATTCGTCATCACCGCCTATGATGAGGAAAACAAGAAGGCAGCCGAGGCGATCGGGGTGGATGCGTTCTTCGCCAAGCCGATCGGTCTCGATGCGCTGAAGAGGAAGGTTGTCGAAGTGCTCTCGGCCACCGAACGGCGGATCAAGACCATCATTAAGAGTCAGGTCCTCGATGGAACTCCAGCGGGCAAGCTGCTCTTCGTGTTGGAAGTGCTTCCAAGTGAGGAGGACCGTCTCAGCGCGTTCCTGCGCGAGTGTTTCACGGATCAGGCGCGGTGTGGCGGCCGCTATGAGGTCGATCTTGCCCACTCGATCAACGAGACGCTGGAGAAGCTCATGTCGTTCAAGCCGGACCTTGTCCTCATCAACTTTGACTCGTTGTACCAAATTCACTGCGGTCAGCTTGCCGCCCGCATCGTGGAATCTCCCTATCGGCCCAAGGAAATCATTGTCTACGGTCTTAACCTTGAGGCTGAGGATAAACAAACCATCGAGCAGCTCGGGATCCAATACGTCGATCAACGTCGTTCGTTCGCCAAGCTTGTCACGACCGTCCGACAAACCGCATTACGCTACGGCCTGAAGGCCGCTGCGTAAGCGCTGTACCACGCACCGTGTGAGGCGCATGGACACACAGCGGATCGTGATCACCGGCATTGGCGTCGTTGCCCCCAATGGCATCGGCAAGGAGGAGTTCTGGGCCAACTGCCTCGCCGGTGTCTCCGGGATTAAGCCCATTACCCTCTTCGATACCTCGAAGTATCGCTGCCACCACGCGGGCGAAATCAGCAATTTCCAACCTGAACGCTACCTCGGTCCCAAGGGCCTGCGCAACCTTGACCGTACCACCCTCCTCGCCCTCGTCGCCGCCAAAGTTGCTATCGAAGCCCCCAAGCTCGAGATTACTGATGAGAAAACTTTCGGCGCCCCCAATGGCTGAACGACTTGTTGGAAAATTTCTAGAAAAGAAGCAAACCAACATCGCTCCTCCGCGATACTTACCCAAAACAACATCAGACATCGCAGTTATTGGACTTGCCTGCTATTATCCGGGGGCAAGCAACATCCGGGAGCTTTGGGAGAATATCCTTGCTCGTCGAATTCAGTTTCGCCGTATTCTTGACCAAAGGTTTCCTCTGAAGGAGTATTACGATGAAGACCCTAAATCCCCAGAGAAAACATATGTTACTAAGGCGGCCTTTTTAGAGAATTTCAGGTTTGACTGGTCAAAGTTGCGCATCCCAAAGAAAACTTTTGAATCCACGGATGTTTCGCATTGGTTAGCGTTGGACACGGCATTAAAGGCCTTTGAAGATACAGGTTATGCAATCGCGGATATGCCAGTTCAGAACACCGGTGTTATTGTCGGCAATACCTTAACTGGCGAACAAACAAGGTCGCAATTACTGCGTCTGCGCTGGCCATACGTTCAGAAAGTTTTAGATCTTACCTTGGCACAGTTCGGAGTAAGGCCAGAAGATAGGGATCGCGTTTCCATCGAAATGGAACGGTCCTACAAATCTGCATTCTATCCAATTACAGAGGATTCGCTAGCGGGTGGTTTGGCCAATACCATCGCTGGAAGGATCTGTAATTACCTGAACCTTAAGGGTGGTGGTTATGTCGTCGATGGAGCTTGTTCATCCTCGCTATTGGCTGTCGCGACAGCAGCCAATGCATTGAAAATGGGCGAACTGGCTTTGGCTTTAGCTGGAGGCGTCGATGTCAGCCTTGACCCATTTGAATTGGTAGGTTTTGCAAAAGCTGGAGCTCTAGCTAAGGACAAGATGTCTGTTTATGATCGGCAGGCTAGCGGTTTCCTGCCAGGAGAGGGATGTGGCTTTGTCGTATTGAAACGATTGGAGGACGCTCTTCGAGACCACAATTATATTTATGCCGTCATTAGAGGATGGGGGATTTCTTCGGACGGCAAGGGTGGCATTATGGAGCCGTCTTCATCGGGACAGGCTCTCGCCATTAGGCGAGCCTACGCAAATACTGACTATAAGGTTTCAGGCGTGGACTTTATTGAAGGTCACGGCACAGGAACAGCGAAGGGCGATCGAGTCGAGCTAGAAGGCATTGCGACAGCCATCGAAGAATGTAAAAGGCGGGACGAAGCAAAATTATGCGGTGTCACGTCGTTCAAGTCGATTGTTGGCCACACCAAGGCGGCTGCGGGCGTCGGTAGTTTCATAAAAGCTGTCTTAGCTGTAAATCAGCGGATTTTACCTCCTACCGCAGGCTGTAAAGATCCAAACGAATTTTTCAGAGAGAAGGCAAAGCGTCTATATCCCATCGTTTGGGGGGAATCGCTCCCACAGAATAAAGTTATGAGGGCCGGCATCTCATCGGCCGGATTTGGAGGAATCAATTGCCATGTCACGATTGAGTCAGCAGGTGAACCGAGTGGAAAAGTAAAGCCAACAACCATAGATGAGCGTTCACTGCTTGTCAGTGACCAAGAAACGGAAATTTTCGTATTCAGTGCCCGGACACTTAACTATTTAAGAAACATCATTCTAAGATTCAAAGAGGACCTGCGTAACATCAGTTTTGCTGAGATGGCCGATTTGGCGGCGCTCATTAATAGGAAAGCAAAAGGCCGTCTCCCAATGAAAGGAGCTATTGTCACAGATTCTCCAGAGCACTTGTACGAAGCGCTGGTCTTAATCGAAAAAGAATTAACCAGCCTCTCCCTTTCTGAGGGAAGCGTTCATAGAATTCAAGCAGGTCACCTAAATACCCACATCGTCATAGGAAACAACGTCAAGAGGACTCGCATAGGATTCCTGTACCCTGGGCAAGGCTCGCAATACCTGAATATGACGCGTCGGCTTGTCGAGCGGTTCAAATGGGCAAGAAATCTGCTTGAGCTGCCAGCCATCCCATTGTCGAACTACATCTACCAGCCAACAGAGAGGCTGTTGGATTCAGAAGATCAAAGAGAATTTGAGAGGAAGCTGGCTGAAACGTGGATGACCCAGCCAGCTGTTGCTACGAGTTCGTTAATCTGGACTAAGTACCTATCACAGTTAGGAGTCGAACCCCAGGCCGCGGGTGGTCATAGCCTAGGCGAGTTAATGGCCTTTTATAGGGCGGGTGCTTTGAGCGAAGCCACGCTGATTAAGTTCGCTGAATTTCGAGGCAAGTTAATGATGGCACCGGCTGAGTCTTCCGGCGGCATGTTTGCCCTATCGTGTTCTGCCGAAAGAACAGAAGAACTGATCAGAAAAGTTGGTGGTGCCGTTGGTGTAGCCAACATTAATAGCCCACATCAAACTGTCGTGTCTGGAGCCAAGAGGGAAATTGCCAAAGTTGTTGAGATAGCTAAGAAGGAAAACATCCAGGCGTATCGCCTGAATGTTTCTAATGCTTTTCATTCTTCGTTCATGCACAAGGTGTCAGAGAGACTGAGGACCGCATCCTTTTTGCAGGGAAAATTTCGGCCGAACGGAATCGACCTATACTCTTGCATGGATGGTCAGAGGGTCGCAAGCGGGGTCGGTTTGGGAGAATACTTCGCGCGGCAGGTCTTATCCAAAGTTAACTTCGCACAACTTGTTCAGACGATGTCGAGAAACTGCGATATCCTGCTAGAAGTTGGCCCTGGTCGGGTGTTGACGGATTTGGTGGCAGCTATTAACCGAGGGGGTGGCGTTCCATGCCTTCCCGTTGAGTCAACGGCAGATGCTGACAGAGATCTGAATGTTGCCTTGGCTGAGCTATTTGTCCGCAATATCCAAATTAATTGGGAAGAGCTTTATCGGAATAGGTTGATACGACCCTTTGTCCAGGTCTCTAGGAAGCACTTCATTACGAATCAGTGTGAGCGACCGTTACAGATCGAACACACTGAGCCAACTACCCTGGAGATTAAAACCAAGGAACAAGCTACCAATGTAGGAAGAAGGGAATCTTCAGGAACAGCAGAGGCCGAAGAGGGAGCAATTGCTGAACGGCAAGATGATATAGCGTCCCTCCTAGTCGACCTAACGCAAAGGATGACGGGTTTTGACAAGGGTTCCATTTCTCTGGAGTTGCGGCTGTTGGACGATCTAAATCTGGACTCGATTAAAGCAGCCGAACTGACTGGCGAGGCCGCGAGGATATTAGGTGTGGCTGGCCATTTGGATCCTTCTCAATTATGGGGTAAGACATTGGGCCAGATTCGTGATCGTCTGCAGGAATTGGTCAGTTATCAAGGATCAAGGAAGACGGCGGCCCCAATAGATCAAGTCTTTAAACGCTATCAGCGCAAGACCTGGGTGAGAAACTTTAGCGTTGAGTTTGAGCAACAAGAAATCGTTGCCGGAAATACTGGCAGGCTTAATGAGTTCCATAACGTTTTGATTCTATCAGAGGGTCCTAATCAAGATTTGGCGCAGGAAATTAAAAAGCATTTTTCGTTCAGCAGAGCCCAAGTTCGAAGCCTTCCATATTCAGATATTCCGAAGAAAGGCTTGGATAAATTTAGCGATATTGACTGCGCTATTTTCATTTTGCCTACGAACGCTGAAAGAAGCGAGTTCGACGAGATGGCGTTAAAACAGATCATCGACACGTTGCATACTGCGATCTCGCTATCGTTGCAAAGCAATACGAATGGGGAACGGATCGTAGCTTTTGTCCAGTACGGATATGGAACTTTTGGCGACCACGATTTCATTAGAAACATAGGATCTTGTTGCGCAAGAGCAATCGCGTCGACGCTCCACCTTGAAAGGCCGAGCTTACGAGTCAGAATCATTGATGTTGATGAACGATCTCCAAAGCGTGATATCGCTGTGCGAATCGTTGACGAGTTGAAAACGACCGAAACGTTCTCAGCCGTTGGCTATGACTATCAGCTCAAGAGACAGGTACCTGTATACAAGAAATCAGAACCGGCTCATTACAAGAGACGAAACATCAAATGGTCTGAGGAAGACGTTGTGTTGGTCTCCGGCGGGGCTAAGGGCATTACTGCTGAATGTGCATTCGAGTTCGCCCGAAGCACAGGGGCGAGGATGATCCTGGTCGGGCGATCTCCTAATCCAACCAATCTCAAGGATGAAGGCAATGAAATTGTAAAGACGCTAACCCGTTTTAAGGAAGCGGGTCTGAAATGCCACTACCATCAGTGCGATATAACCGATAGGCAGGCTGTTAACAGATTCGTGAGCTGGATTCGCGGGAAATTCGGAAGAATCAAAGGTCTCATCCATGGAGCAGGGCTCAATAGCTTGCGGCGCCTAGGGCAGGTAGGTGTTGAAGAAGCCTATGCTGAATCACTGCCCAAGGTAATAGGGGCATTAAATATCCTGGGTGCGCTGGGGGAAGAACCCCCATTATTTATTATGGCAATAACGTCTGTGATTGGTGTAACGGGCATGGAAGGGAGTGGTTGGTACGGTTTTGCTAACGAGGTTCTGAATCTCTGCTTGCGAAAATTCGGAAACGAACATGCGGGGACACAGGTCCAGACAATCGCTTATAGTATCTGGGATGAACTTGGTATGGGGGTTAGACTCGGCAGTCTTGATCGTTTAAGTGAGAAGGGGATCGCTCCCATTCCCGTAAAAGAGGGTATTAAGCGTTTTAAACAATTAGTCGAACATGATGCTGGCGTGCAACAACTCATCGTGGTGGCAAGGATTGGCGGCATGGATACTTGGCGATCGCCACGCATTGAGCAAGCAAACGGTTCTAGATTTATTGAAGATATTAAATATTTCTTGCCCGGAGTTGAACTTATTGCCCAAGCTCACCTGAATGTGCAGGAGGATCCTTATTTACTGGATCATAACTGGAAAGGATCTTTGCTATTCCCGCTTGTTTTTGGGTTGGAAGCCATGGCACAGGCAGTAGCTTATTTAACGAATAGGAACTCTTTTGGCTGTTTAAAGATTAGAGATATCACTTTGGAGAGACCAATACTCGTTGGCCGCGATCTGGGAACAACCATTGAGATTCACGCCGAGGTTTTAGAGGAAGCGCATACGAGTGATTGCTTAAAAGTCAGAGTGGAAATTTATTCCGAGCCCTCTAATTATCAGCAGCCTCATTTTTCGGCTATCTTTGAAATGGACCGCAATTTTGCACAATCATCGCTGTCTAGCGACTTGCGACTCAAAGCGGAAAAAATTATAGGCCTGGATATGGAAACAGATGTTTATGGACCCGTGCTTTTCCAGGGCAAAATGTTTCAGTGTATCAAGCTGATACATGAGCTTTATTATGATCATGATAAAAAAATAGGAAACAGTGTTCTGACCTCCACCTATAACAAGTCAACGGGAGAATTTTTGGAAAGAAGAGCTACAAGATTCAATAATTTCCTGATCGGAGATCCATTTTTTATTGATTCTATCTTACAGTCAATGCAACTGATTGTTGCGCAGGAAAATTGTGTTCCAAGAGAGATTGAAAAAATAGAATTAATTTTGCCGGCTGGAAAAGAAAAGCGCGATTGTTTCGTATCGTCAAGTTTAAAAAAAATAAGTACCAATTTTTATAGGGGAGATTCTTACGCCAGCGCGGATCAGTTTTCATTGCAGGTGATAAATTGTCGTCTTAAGATATTGAGTACAAATCCGAAAGGACCTTCCGCAAGTGATTTAGTTAACCCAACTAGCCGCGATCAAAAAATAATCGATGAAACACTTTCTAGGATTGCTAGTGAATTCAAATTCACTTCCCCCGTTATCAAATGCGCGTCCCTTCACGACTTAAAAGATTTGGAAAATAGCGAGCGCCATCGAATTGAACTGCCAGTTATGAGGGAAGCCGTTCTTGAATTACTCAATCGTAAGGGGTGTGGGACGGGTTCTAATAAAATCAAAATTGGATGGTCGAGTTCAGGAAAGCCAGTAGTCAAAGGAAGAGGCTTAGACGATATAGGCATTTCAATATCACATAAGCAGAACTTTGTGATTTGTGCAACAGGTCAGGGCAGTCAAGGTTGTGATCTAGAAATAATCGCAGAAAGAGACCGGAGTAAATGGAAAGCGCTTCTCGGAAAGGAGAATTCAAGTTTATTGGACAAATGGCAAAGCGTTTTTGATGACTTAAATGTTCGGGGGACAGCAGTCTGGTCTGCTGTTGAGGCGGTTAAGAAGGCAAAGAATATCGAGCCCGATTTTGAAATCGAGCATATTGGTGAAGGTTGGGTGGTCCTCAAGGTTTTAAACGCTAATAACAGTTTCGTTATTGTTACACTGGTTAAATTCACTACGTTGAAAAAAAGCATCCTTTCTTTCTACCAAGAAAATATGATGGCTGATAGGAAAGTGGCCAGTTCTGACTTAAGACATGAAAGAGAAATATTCCTCAAAAAATTTGGATTCGACGAAGACGCTTTTGGAATTCAAGCAGACAACTCCGGCCCGCAAGGACAGTTTGTTTTTACCAAACAATTTACTATAACATTCAGATCAAATAATCTTTTAATCAGTAGAGTGCTTTTTACAAGATATTTTGAATGGATGGGCGAATTAAGAGAATACAGCGTTTACCCAATTAAAGATCAGTTGACAGATATGCTTGAAAGCGGCGTTTGGGGGATAGCTACAAACTGGGTAAAACACAATGTAATAGGGGATCTGAGGGCAAATGATGTTGTGGAAGGCCGTGTATGGATGGAGGAAGTTTCTGGCCAAAAGGAAAGTACATTTGATTTGTGTTTTGATTGGAGACGCAATAATAAAAGTGTAAAGTCCGAAAGAGTTGCTTTTTCCAGACAGAGAGTAACGTGGGTTCGCGTCATTGGACGCGGGCGGGCTGCCGTAGAAGAAATACCAGAGGCGATCAAGTTCTATATGGATTCGATGAAACCCAAATTCCAGAAACGAATAACGTCAGACGATGATATAAAACTACCGAAGCATCTAAGCCGGGGGCAGCCGATAAAGAGTTTTATGTCTAAAAAGACCTATTTAATAGGGAAATCCTTTGAGACATCACTAGAGAATTCAAATCTAGTTGGAAATATCTATTTTGCCAATTACGCTAAATGGCTTGGCGTTGTTACGGATTTATATTTTTATCAAATTATTCCCGAGTTTTATCGAGGAACAGCGGCAGACGGCGAATTTATCTCAACAGCATGTGAGGTGAACCATCTTAGTGAAGCAATGCCATTCGACAACGTGTTAGTAGAAATGTTTGTAAATAGGATTTATGAAAAAGGGTTGGATTTTGAATTTGAATTTTTCCTGTTCAATGATAACCATAAAGGCCGGAAACTTGCGGCTGCGAAGCAAGAACTTATTTGGGTTAAACGTAATGAAGATTCCACAGAGTCGAGCAATCTCCCCCAAAAGATTCTACAGAATTTTCTAACAGCCAGCCCTGTCCGAGGGAATCTATCTGGGGTTTTGCAAAATAGCCTCACACGAGTTGCAATACCTGACAGATTCTCGGCGTCGTCCAGGCATCGGCCGTGGCCTGCTCAATCGCCCAGCTGATGGTCCGCTGCAGGCTGTCACACAACATCTTCTGGTTGGACTTCAAGTCGCCCACGTAGCCCCGATGCTTGCTATGGAGATGGTTGAGGCTCCTGGCGCTGGTGAAGTAGCAGTCGAAGGTGAACTCCCTCGGGATCTCGTGGGCGAGCACCCAACCCACCAGCTCGATGAAGAGCTTCGTGTGGTTTTTAAACTCCTCGGGGGATAGTCGGTTCCTTAAGTCCTAACCTTTAAGAGCTGGGCTAGTTACGAAGATGAATTTATTCATATTAGCTAATTTGTTTCTCAGTCTGGCGAGTCTTTCGTTGGCTGTATTAGTATTTCTTTATGCTCGATCAAAGTTACATTGGCTTTGGGGCGTGTTTAACGTTGCTGTAGGGGTGTTTGGCCTAGGAATGTTTTTTGCTGGTATGTCCAAAACGTACAGCAACGCTTTTTGGGGGTGGAAGATAGCGTTATTTGGTGTGGCGAATATAGGACTTTTCTTTTATTTAGTTGTTAGTGAATTTTGTCAAGTGAAGAACAGGGCAAGATGGAATATTGCTGCGATCGTCCATGGAATATTGTTCGCCGTTCTTACCTTGACAACCAATTTTATTTTCGATTCCATGAGGTTTATTTTTGATAGCTTTTATTATTACAACGCTGGGGCTGGTTGGAACATTTTCTTTGCTATTTGGACGGTGTTTGTGGTTAAGGCGTTTATTGATCTTTTCAAATTTATCAAAAACAACACGGGGACAAAAGCAACACAAGCCAGATATCTTTTTTTCGGCATGCTGCTAGGGTTTTCCAGCGGAGCGACTGCTTCGCTCCCCTCATGGGGAATTAACATTTATCCAGGATGGCACTTTTTAATTTGTGTTTATGCAATAGTGTCTACTTACGCAATTTTTAAGCATCAACTCCTCGATATCAAAGTCGTCATACGGAAGACGGCGGTGTTTGCGGGGATGGCGCTGGGGATGATGGCGATGGTGGCGGCACCGACCGTTGTGGTGCAGACGTGGCTGGCGGGTCGTCTGGCCGTGCCGCCGATTGTGCTGAATTTGATCGGTGTCTCGCTCATCATGCTGACGTACGAGCGGATGAAGCGGTGGCTCGTTGAAGTGACGGATCGGTTTTTGTTTCAGAAGAAGTACGATTACAAGGAACTGCTGAAGAAGTTTACGGATGAGGTGATGGTGGGGATGGTGGACCTCAAGCAACTCGTGCAGCTCACGGTGAGCCGGCTGTCGGAGACGATGAAGTTGGAGGGGTGCAGCCTCTTGCTGCTCAACAAGGATTCACGCAAATATGAGCTGGTAGCGTCGCAGGGCAAGGACGGCCGGCAGATCATCCTCGAGGAGCAGGAGCCGTTCATCACGTTTCTACGGGAGACCCATGAGCCGATTGGCTGTGACGGGCAGCGAGGAAAAGTGCATTTTCCATCGGCGGTGACGGAGCGGCGGAAGCAACTGAGCGCTCGATTGTGCCTGCCGCTGGACGTCCACGACGACCTCATCGGCGTGCTGTGTTTTGGCAATAAGAAATCAGACGAAGAGTTTACGAAGGATGACGAGGATATCCTGCTGCCGCTGGCGAGGACCTTGGCCGTTGCGGTGAGCAATGCCCAGCTCTTTGATGAGCTCTCGAAGACGCAGGCGGAGGCGGCGCAGAAGGAGAAGCTGGCCGTGATCGGGACGCTGTCGGCCGGCATCAACCACGAGATCTGCAATCCGCTGGGGATCGTGAAGGCGCAGTGCGAGGCGTTCCTGCTGGATCTGGAGGACGGCATCTTGGTCGGCAAGTCCTCCCAGGAGGTCCTGGACCGCACGTCGACGATCATGCGGGGGGCGCTGAAGCAGATCGACCGGGCGACGGCGATCACACAGAAGCTGTCGAACTTCGCCAAGCCGATTAAGGAGCCGACCAGCCAACCCGTCTCAGTGGCTCAGGAAGTCGATGAAGTTCTGCTCCTGGTGGGCTATGATTTGAAACTGGGAAAAATCGAGGTGGTCAGAGACCTGCAGTCGGATCTGCCGCCCATTGTCGTCGACCGGCGGCAGCTCCAGGAGGTGCTCTTCAACCTCATGCGCAATGCGGGGCAAGCCATCAAGCCGCCGGGAACGATTTGCGTGCGCGCGAGGACGACGGAGGAGGGCAACGTCAGGATCGAAATTACGGATACGGGCAGCGGGATCCCGCCCGATAAGCTGAGCAAGATCTACGACCCGTTTTTTACGACGAAAGAGCCGGGGAAGGGGACGGGGCTTGGGCTCTTCATCGTGCGCCAGATCGTCGAGCGCAACAAGGGTCGCATCTCGCTGGAGAGCACGGTGGGCAAGGGGACGACGTTCTTCCTCGACTTCCCGGGGGCAACGGGTGCGCCGCTGGTCGGCGGCCCCGTGGGCGCGAGCCGGTAGGGCCGCACGCCGCAGCGATGCCGCAGCCGAAGGTCGTGGCGATCGATGATGAGGTGGAGTTCACGAAGACGATCGACCAGTTCTTCAGCGCGCGCGGCTACGAAGTGCATGTGGCGCTGACAGGAACCTCCGGGATCGAACTGGTGGATTACCACGATCCGGATGTCGTGCTCGTGGACCTGAAGCTGCCCGGGATGGATGGGGATGAGATCCTGAAGCACATCCGGCGCACGCATCCGAAGACGAAGGTCATCATCATCACCGCCTACAACGACGGGGGCAAGACGCGCGACCGGCTGCTCAAGCTGGGGGCGTTTGCCCACTTCGACAAGCCGCTTTCCTCGCTGCGGGATCTGGCGGAGTCCATCAAGCAAGCACTCGCCACCGACGGCGCCGAGGCAGCCGGTTCATGAGGCCGGCGGTCGCCTAATGGCCCCTGCTGCGAAGCGGCTGCGTCTCGCCAAGCTTGCGCTGTTGGTTGGGCTCTACCTCGCCGTCTTCGCGGTGCCCTCCCTCCTCGTCTTCTGGGGCTCGGACTGGCTGCGCCAGCACTTTGAGGTGTTGTGGTGGATCGTTCCCTCGACCCTCATGGCGCTGCTGGCGACCTTCGCGCCCATCATCTACCTGACGTTCGTGCGCCGGCTGGAAGAGCGGCTCCTCAGGGACCAGCGGCGCTACCACCGCACGCTCATTGCCGCCTCCAGCGGGATGATGCGCATCAAGGAGGTGAGCCGCCTCTGCCGGCTCGTCGTCGCCATGGTCAATCGGACCGTCCGGCTGACCCACACGGCGCTCTTCCTCTACGATCCGAAGGAGCAGCGCTACGTCCTGCAGGCGGTGCGGCCGGCGTCCATAGTGCCGGGCGGGACGACCGTTGAGCAGAACGACCCGCTGATTGAGCTCTTGCAGCAAGACCGGGACCTCGTGGTGGCCGAGGAGCTGCAGCTGGAGATGGACGGCCAGCAGGCCGAGGCGCGCACGAAGCAATGCGCCTTGGCCTACTCCTGGATGCGCAAGCTCGAGGCCCGCCTCATCGTGCCGAGCTTCTCCGGCGAGCGGTTATTGGCGTTCCTGGTGCTGGGCGCCAAGCGCTCGGGCGATCGCTACACGACCGACGACATTGCGATTTTCTCGAGCCTCGCGAACCAAGGGGCGCTGGCCATTGAAAACGCGATGTTCCTCGAAGAGTTGCGGACGACCGAAGCGAGCATGATTCAGTCGGAGAAGCTCGCCAGCCTGGGCCAACTCGCCTCCGGGATGGCCCACGAGATCCACAATCCGCTGACGATCATCTCCGGCGAGGCCCAGCTCTACCTCGAGCGCTTCAAGGGCCAGCACGATCGGGCCGACCAGGTACTCAAGAGCATCATCGAAGAGTGCAAGCGGGCGGCGGATATCACCCGGCGGATCCTGCGCTTTGCTAAACCCGCGCCGCGAGATCTGGCGCCGGTCGATCTCAAGGCGACCGTGGAAGAAACCCTCACGCTGGCGGGCTACCAGGTGCGACTGGAGAAGGTGGAACGCGTCATCACCATGCCGGAGGGCCTGCCCAAAGTTCGCGCCAACCACAACCAAATCCAGGAAGTGATCCTCAACTTGATCCTGAACGCCTGCCAGGCGATGGGCGAGCAGGGCGGCCGGCTGGAGCTGCGGGCCGGCGCCCCCAATGGGGCGTTTGTCCAGCTCCAGGTGGCGGATACGGGACCGGGGATCGCTCCGGCCAAGCTGCGCAAGCTCTTTGAGCCATTCTTCACGACGAAAACGACCGGCACCGGGCTCGGGCTGTTTGTGAGCCAGCGGATCATCAAGGCGCATGGCGGCTCGATCCACGTCGAATCCGCCGAGGGCAGGGGCACGTGCTTTACCATCCGCTTGCCGGCGTGGCCTGAGGACAACGGCACGCTGCCAGCCGGGTCACCCGCCTCCGGCGCGCCGCACCAGGCGTCCTCGTCGGGCCCCTGAGACCCCAGGAGACGTCCTTATGCACCGTTATGCAAAATTGTGTGGGCGAGCTTGCCAAGCAGGGTCGCGGTCAGGTATGGTCGTAGTGTGAGGCCCCGGACAAGGTGATGGTGAAGCTCCTCGTCGCCGACGACGAACAGAAAATCTGCCGGCTGCTGGAGTCGTTTTTTGCCGAGCGCGGCTTTGAGGTCCTGCTCGCGCACGACGGCCCGGCGGCGCTGGCCTACATCCGCAAAGAGCGGCCCCATCTCGTCTTCCTCGACCTGCACATGCCGGGCCTCAACGGCCTCGACGTCCTCAGGGAAGCCCGGCAGATCGATGCGTCCATGAAGATCATCGTCATTACGGCCGTCGAAGACGAGGAGACGATCGCGAAGGCCAAGGGGCTGGGTGCAGCCGACTACGTCATCAAGCCCTTCAGCTTGGAGTACTTGAAAGAGGAGGTGCTGGCCAAGGTCGGCACGTCGCTCTACGAGGACCTGCGGGCCTCCAACCAGGAGCTGCAGCGGTCCCTGGAGGATCTGCGCCAGGTCACCCGGGGGATCGTCTCGGCCTTCTCCATGGTCGTCTCGAAGATCGACCCCCACTATACCCACGAGCACGTCTCGCGCAGCGTGGAGTACGCCGGGAAGATCCTGACGCGGCTGCGCGAGCGGGGGGTGCCGCTGGGTGGGATGCCCGATGAGGTGCTGCTGGCCGGGATCCTGCTGCACGACGTCGGCAAGATCTTCACCCCGAAGGAGATCCTCTATAAGCCGGGGCCGCTCTCGGACGAGGAGTGGCGGATCATGCGGCGCCACCCGGTCGATGGGGCGGAAATTCTCGAACAGATCAACGGCCTGAAGGAGATGGCGAAGATCGTGCGCTACCACCAGGAGGCCTACGACGGCTCGGGCTACCCGGCGGGCCTCAAGGGCGAGGAAATTCCGATCGGAGCGCGCATCGCGACGGCGGTCGATGCCTTCGACGCGATGATCACCGACCGACCGTACCGCAAGGGCATGAGCGTCGAGAAGGCCATCGAAGAGCTCAAGCGCAATCGCGGCACGCAGTTCGACCCCTTGGCCGTGGACACCATCGTGGAGCTGTATGAGGAAGGCAACCTGAAGCCGGTGCAGCTGCCGGATCCGGTGAACGCCTGCCTCTCGCAGAAGCCAAAGGGTGCGTCCACCAATAGCCGCCCCGCCCCGCCGCTACCCGCGTCCTCCTAACTGCCGAGCGCGCCGCCCGCGGCTTCGTGGGGGGTGTCTGATTTTGCCTGTGAATCTGTGGAATCATCCAGATTAGACAGTACCGCTTCGTGTTTTCGCTTGTACGGCCTCGGGCAGGGCAGTATAATACCGCCCGATTCCATGCCGCTCTCACCACCCATGACGCAACCCAGCCTCCAGTCGGCCGCCCCGCGGCTCACGGACCACGTCGCGCTCATCACCGGGGGCGCTCAGGGCATCGGCCGTGACATCGCCCTCCTCTTTGCGCAGGAAGGGGCGGATGTCGCCCTCTTCGACGTGAATGCGGCGCTGCTCGAGCAGACCGCGCAGGAGCTGCGCGGGCTCGGCCGCCGAGCCGAGGGGGTCGCCGTCGATGTCACCGACGGTGCGCAGGTCGAAGCGGGCGTGGCAAAAGTGCTTGACAAGCTAGGGAGAATCGATATACTCATCAACAACGCGGGCATCACGAAGGACGGGTTACTCGTCCGGATGGATGACGCGCAGTGGGACCGGGTGCTCAATGTCAACTTGAAGGGAACCTTCCTCTGCACCCGGGCGGTCGCGAAGCACATGCTCAAGCAGCGCCGCGGCCGCATCGTCAGCATCGCCTCGATCGTTGGGCTCATTGGAAATCCAGGACAGGCCAACTACGCCGCTTCCAAGGCGGGCATCATCGGCTTCACGAAGGCCGTGGCGAAGGAGCTGGCCAGCCGGGGCATCACGTGTAACGCCATCGCGCCGGGCTTCATCAAGACCGAGATGACCGACGCACTCCCCGACCAGGCCAAGCAGCGGCTCTTGGAGGCGATTCCGATGGGCTCGCTGGGCGAACCGCAGGATGTGGCGCAGGCGGCGCTGTTTCTCGTCAGCGAGGCGGCGCGGTACATCACGGGCCAGGTGCTCGTGGTGGACGGCGGCCTGGCGATGTAAGGAACGCAGACAAGGAGGCAGTATGGCAGAGGCTGTTGCGGATCGGGTACGGGCGATCATCGCAGAGCAGCTCGGGGTCAAGATCGAGGAGGTGACGGATGCCGCCTCCTTTATCGAAGACCTGGGGGCGGATTCGCTCGATACGGTCGAGCTCGTCATGGCGCTCGAGGAGGAGTTCGGCATC
>CAYNXT010000010.1:18171-22549 GCA_964401235.1 uncultured Planctomycetales bacterium | reverse complement strand
CAAGGATTATCCCTGCCTCTTTGGCCCGCATAACTTTGATGAGAAGTGCGACTCTCTTATCCGCGACATCGGCGTCAACACCAAGAAATACGGCAAGTTTGTCTTAGTCAGCACTGCACAGCAGAACTGATTGCGTTAAGCCGGTTAGGCCTGTTGAGCCCGTTTGCCCGTTAACCGGCTAACCGGCACAACCGGCTAACGGGTTAACCGAGCATGACGCCACTCCAGCTTTTTCTCCAACAGCTCCTCAACGGCCTAACACTGGGAGCGATTTATGCGCTCATCGCGTTGGGCTACACGATGGTCTACGGCGTCATCCAGCTCATCAATTTCGCCCATGGCGAAATTTTCATTGCCGGAGCGTACGTCGCACTTACCATTGCGTTGGTTGCCTCCGCTGTGATGCTGCCGTGGTGGGCGCTAGTACTCCTCTGTGGCCTAGGGGCCATGGCCGGATGCGCGCTGCTAGGCTGGGGAATCGAGCGGGTGGCCTATCGGCCACTGCGCCAAGCCAATCGGCTCAATTTGTTTATTACCGCGATCGGCATGTCATTTTTCCTGCAGAACGCGCTCATGCTGCTCTATGGCGCGACCGACCGAAAGTTTCCCTCGCTGATTCCGCTCATCCGCTGGGAGATGGGAACGATCACCGTGACGTTGATGCAGGTCGTCGTGTGGGTCGTGTGCGCGCTCTTCATGATCGTCTTACGCCGGCTGGTCATGTCGACGGCGCTTGGCAAGGCCATGCGAGCAACCGCCCAAGACTTACAAGCCTGTGCGTTGCTTGGCATTCCGGTTAACCGCATCATCGCTGTGACCTTTGTGATCGGCTCGGCATTGGCTGCGATGGGCGGGGTACTCTTCGGGCTGCTGTATGGCACCATCAACTTTCATGATGGCTACCTGGTAGGTTTAAAGGCGTTTGCCGCAGCGGTGCTGGGCGGCATCGGCAATATCCCCGGTGCGATGCTTGGCGGTTTGCTCTTGGGATTATGTGAGGGATTGGGAGCCGGGTATCTCTCAGCGCAATGGAAACATGTCTTTGCGTTTGCGATCCTGGTGCTGCTCTTGCTGTTTAAGCCGACGGGATTATTAGGAGAGCGCGTCTCAGACCGGGCATGATGCAGCAGATCCGCAAGAAGTTCGGGGTTCAGGGTTCAGGGCTCAGGCACAATCCGAGCTCAGAGCCCAGAGCCCAGAGCTTCCTCTGGTTTCTTGGCCTCTTGCCCGCTCTCCTGGCACCGCTCGTCGCAAATTCCTACTATCTGGACGTGCTCACGACGGCGTGTTTGTATGCGATCCTCGCGTTGGGATTAAATTTGATCGTCGGGCTCACCGGGTTGCTGCATCTGGGCTATGCCGCGCTGTTTGCCATTGGCGCCTATACCTTCGCGCTGCTGAACCGGCATCTGGGCTGGCCGTTTTGGGTCGGCTGGATTCCATCCGCGCTCATCGCCGGCGTGGCTGGCGTCGCGCTTGGTTTGCCGGCACTCCGGGTGCGAGGTGATTATTTAGCTATTGTTACCCTGGGTTTTGGAGAAATCGTGCGCATCGCCTGCACGAACTTGGAGCCTTGGACTGGTGGGCCCAACGGCTTGCTGGGTATTGCCCATCCGCGCATCTGGGTGCCTGGGCAGGGCACGTTCGACTTTGGCGTGCGCTCGTGGCCTTACTATTACTTGACCCTCGTGGCACTCGTGGCCGTGGCGCTCATCTGCATCCGCCTGAGCCGCTCGCGTGTTGGGCGCGCATGGTTGGCCATTCGAGAAGATGAGACCGCAGCGGCCTGCTCCGGCATTCCAGTCTTGCAGCTAAAGCTCTTAGTCCAAGGCTGCGGCGGAGCGATTGCCGGCATCGCCGGCGCCCTCTTTGCGACGAAGCAGGGCACGATCACGCCGGATAGTTTCGATTTTATCCTCTCGGTGATGATTCTTGCGATGGTGGTCTTAGGCGGGATCGGGCGAATGCGGGGAGCCGTGATCGGAGCGTTGATTCTCGGCACGCTGCCTGAGCTGCTGCGAGGATTTGATCAGTACCGCATGCTCATGTTCGGCGTGGCGATGATTCTCATCATGCGTTGTCGCCCGCAGGGGCTCTTTGGAGGGGCTCGATAATCTCATGGCGTCGTTGTTGGACATCCAACAGCTGACCGTGCGATTCGGCGGCGTCGTGGCACTGGATGCCGTGAGCCTCAGCGTCGATGACTCGACGCTCCTTGGTGTGATTGGCCCCAATGGCGCCGGAAAAACCACACTGTTTAACTGTCTCACAGGTTTGTTGCGGCCAAGCACTGGCACGATTCACTTCGGCCGGGACACCAAACAGCCATTGATCGGGCTTGCTCCTCATGCCATCACGCAGTGCGGGTTGGCACGAACCTTCCAAAACATCCGGCTCTTTGGCGCCTTGCGCGTGATCGAAAATGTGCTGGTCGGCACCTATCTGCGCACGCACGCCGGTTTGTGGAGTGCCACGCTTGGCACGCCTGAGGCGCGACGCGAGGAACGCTGGGCGCATGAGCGGGCCATGGAGCTGCTCAAGCTAGTCGGACTCGAGGCCCGCGCTCAGGAACCGGCTGGGGGGCTTCCCTTTGGCCTGCAGCGACGCCTCGAGATCGCGCGCGCGCTGGCGAGTGATCCTGCGCTGCTGCTGCTGGATGAGCCGGCCGCCGGGTTGAATTCCACAGAGAAGAGCCAACTCCTTGAACTCATCAGCCGCTTAAAGGCGCAAAGACTGACCATCATTCTGATCGATCATGACATGCGCGTGGTCATGCCGGTGTCTGATGGCATTGTCGTGCTGGATCACGGCAAGAAGATCGCCGAAGGCTCTCCTGAGCGCATTCAGGGCGATCCTCGGGTGATCGAGGCCTATCTGGGTGTTCCTACGCCATGATGCTGCAACTTGAACACGTGGAGACGTGCTATGGCCAACGGCGCTGTCTGAATGATCTTTCGCTGGACGTACGCCCCGGAGAAATCGTCACGCTCCTAGGAGCCAATGGGGCGGGCAAGACGACGACCCTCATGACGATTTCAGGGCTTGTGTCGAACTGGTCCGGGCAGATACGTTTCAATCACTCTTCGCTGCGTGGACGCTCTGCGGCCCAGATCGTGCAGCTAGGCCTGAGTCACGTGCCGGAGGGGCGTCGTATTCTGCCTCGTTTGACCGTGCTGGAAAATCTGGAACTCGGCGGATACGTGCGGAAGGACGCCGCCGGTGTGCGTCAGGATCTTGCGCGCACCTTCGAGCGATTTCCTGTGCTTGGAGAGCGACGCCAGCAGCTCGCCGGCACGCTCTCCGGCGGGGAACAGCAGATGTTGGCCATCGCGCGCGGGCTCATGGCGCGTCCCAAGCTGCTATTGCTGGATGAGCCCTCGCTTGGTTTGGCCCCCAAGCTCGTCCAGACCATTTTTGAGATCATCGCCCAGATCAATCGGGAAGGCGTCGCCATGTTGCTGGTTGAGCAAAATGCGTTTCTGGCCCTCAAAGTGGCTCACCGGGGCTATGTGCTGGAAACCGGCCGCATCGTGCTGGCCGACACCGCGGCCAACCTCGCCCAAAATCCCCGCGTCAAATCCGCCTACCTCGGCGGTTAGGGCTTCATGCTTGATTTGCCCGACGGTGCGTGCTATGCTCTGCGAGTTGCCGAATTCGCTACGAGCAAATCAGATATACGATGCCAATATTCAGTTTACATGCGTGAGGAACAACTGCGATACGAAGTCATTCTCTATTGGAGTGAGGTGATTATTAGGGAATGGCTTGAGACGGCCAGAGAAGAGCATCGTCCCATTCCTGAGCCCAAGGGCCGTTTGCTGTTCGCCTGACGCGTCAGAATTATTTCAGCGAGCTGCTCGAATTTATCTTCTTCGTAACTCCATTTGATTCAGCTAGTTAACTCACCCGCTAGCCTTCTCAAAGCGCTTTCTCCTCAGGTATACTTCAAGTACCTCGAAAAGGCAAACTCTGCGCAAGCAGAGGACGCAAAGCTACGGGCCCAATAGAGCAGTGAAAAGTTGAAAGTGGCATTGGGGTCGCCGGGCTGCCGAAGGAAAGGAGACGGCAGATCCCGGTTTTTGTATGCCCGTAGCACCCAGCACCTCATACGGTTTTGGGAGGCGTTTTCATCTGCGCCCTCTTCAAACATGGCAGCGACGGTGTGCCATTGGTCTTGCCATCGCGCTTGTCTCGACCAGCCTTCCCATCATTCCGAGCTCTGCCTGGGCTTCCGCGCCTGTTTTGCCATCTTTTAATTTAAAGAGTTTTGAAATTCCAGAGTCGATCGGCCAGATCATCGAAACCTGGCAACCCACCCAACAGCCTCCTAAGGGATTCATCATTCATGTGCAAGATCTCCATACCCATGCCGAGGCCC
>CAYNXT010000010.1:11065-18161 GCA_964401235.1 uncultured Planctomycetales bacterium | reverse complement strand
CCCAAGCTGCCATCAGTAAGCTACTTGGCCATCTCCATGAGCAGCTCGGTGTGCGCCTCATCGCTGTGGAAGGCACCGAAGGCCGCTGCGAAACCGAACTCTATTCCAGCCTTCCTGATCCACCCAGCACCGAGCGCGTCGCGCGACTCTTCATGCAAGAGGGACTCTTTACGGGTGCCGAGTATTACGCCATCACCCATCCAAACCGCGTGACCCTTTGGGGTGTTGAAGATTTCGATACGTATCAGGAACATCTCGAGGCTTATCGGCAGGGAAGTCAAAATCTCGCCCAAGCTGAAGCGACCCTCAAGACACTGCGCGAGACAGCACATTCTCTTCGAAATCGTCTCTATCCCAAAGAACTTCACCGGTTAATCAAACTCAAGACAGCCTACGCCAGTGGCACCAAGGACAACGCATTTCAACCCTATCTTCAGGAACTGCGGCGTCTTGCCAAAGACGCGCAGCTTGATCTAACACCCTATCGTCATCTGCGGCGATTTTCGCGGGCTGACGCACTGTATCAGAGAATGCGCCGCTCCGATGCTGACCTAGAGTCCAAGTATCAAGAGCTCGTCAGCTTGATCCGCCCCGATCTTCTCTCTCAAGAACTCGAAGCGCTTGAAGAAGCGGTCGAAGCGGCGTTCTTCACGACCGACCAGTCCTTCGACTCGTCCCTCGATAAGCTCGGGACTCGCTCAGGATTTCGCCCTATGGAACATACTACTCGTGGGGCTCAACAGCGCACGCTCGCGAGCCTTCTCAAACGCCTCACCATCCTTGATGAGTTCATCCACACCAATCTCTCTCCCGACCACTACGCCTACTACCAGCAGCATCGCTCCGACTTCACTTCCAATGTCTTCTGGCAGTCTCTACTTGCACTTTCTCTCACTTCACACTTGCCACTTGTCACTAAGCCTAGCCTCGATCATCTCTTTTCAAGCCTTCAGCCTCATGAGCGCTTTTATGCCCTCGCCCACCAGCGCGACAGTTTACTTGTCCGCAACACCCTCAAGCTCCTCGCGACTCAAGGCAAAAGCGATAACCCCCAGCCCAGAACCCCCAGCCCAGAACCCCATGCGGTCGTTCTCATTGCCGGCGGCTTCCACACCCCCGGCATCACCGAGCAGCTCAAAGCCCACAACCTCGCGTATGTGGTTATCACGCCGCAGGTCGAAGGCTCTTTTGACGAAGCTCAATATCGTGAGCGACTCAATAACCAGACTCCCGGCATTGATGAGCTCTTGCGAAAGCTTGACCGATCTACCTTAGCCACCGCCTCCCCATTTGGTCAGGGCGGTGAGCAGGGCAGCAGAATAACAGTTCCTGCGCATCTGGCTCAAGACAAACAGTCCCACCTGCTTGAACTGCGCAAACGCGTGCAGTACTTCATGACGTTTCTCGGCGTGAAGCTCAAACCGATGGCTCAAAAGAATCGCAACTGGCTCAACACCCTCCAAGTCTGGGTTGCGACCCACCAGACTGAACTCAACATGATAGGTGGTGTTACAGTATTGGTTCTTGGCAACAGAGTAGAGGTGTCCGCCCCCGGCATTACACTCCACTTCGACGCCAACTCAGCAGCCCTCGTTGCCATCACCGGAACCACTGGAGAATCAGGGACAGCCACTAACATTTCTCGCTCTAATCCAGCGAACCCAGTGGCTGTCCCCAGTATATCCATATCTTGGAAGTTAGCTCGTAGGCTGGGATGGGTTATGGTCATCGGCGTCGGATACTTGCTCACTGGCTCTGGCGTCTCACAAGGCATGACCACCGATGTTAGCCGTACTCTCCTAGAGCCTTCTACGCTCAGTTATCTCTGCGGTCACTTAGTTTCACCGCTTTTCTTCTTCTCTGTCATTTTCATGGTTGCTGTCGGTATCCTTGCCAGCTTTGGAAATCATGAATTTCACGATGCAATAGGATTTGGAGATGGCAAGCGAGAGCAACTTCACCGCAAGATACATGAGCACCTCGGATTAGGCTATAAAGGCAAGCCACACAGGTATCGATGGATTGATGATGTCGCCTATTCCCTAACGCAGGGTTGGCCGACACGCTGGTTCGAGATGTATACGTTGGGCGGACTTGTAAAGCTTGTGCTGCTAATCGTTCAAGGTCCTGACGCTGCTGGCAGCCACTCGAACTTATTATGGTTCCTAAGAGATCTGGAAGGTGAGCACAACGTCATCAAAGGTTTTCTTGAGGCAGTTTCGCTCGGAGCTCTTCTCCTTGGCGCTCATGATAAACTGCGGTTTTTCTGGTACCGGCTACGGGATCATTGGAAACGTCGAGAGCTTTCAGTGAGCTCACCACCAATTGCTCTTCCAGAGCCCGTGATATCACGACCCAAAATCTCTGATGAGCAAGGCCGGGATGCGTTATATCGGCCAGAGTCCCTCGAGCAAGTCCAGCGTGTTCTAGATGAGGTACTGAAATCTCTCGATCCAGAGTTAAGTAAGCTGTTGCTTCCCGTCAAACCTTTTATCCTCTACAAGATGGCAAGGGCACTGGAACTAAAAAGGATAGACGAAAATACCCTCAAAGCATTTTTCACAAGAGCAGTTTATGAAACCGGGATTGAGCTTCAATCAAACAGACCGCCAAGCGAACAAGAGCAACTCGTCATTGCTGAGGCTGTTGCCGACGTTCGTAAGCTTTGTCAACTCCACGGTTGGAGCTTTACAGACTTCTCCGAGGATGTGGGATTCTTTTCACCTCCCGCGGGGGAGCGGTTCATTGTTGCCACACATAATGCATTCTTACCCGTCCTCCGCATTCCTGACAATCTGCCTAGAGGTCACATGAGAGACGCGATCAGACATGAGGGAATTCATGATGTGACGGGGGGATTCCCTATTGATTGGTTGCACGAAGGACTTGCGGAGTACCTCGCAATTGTTGCCTCGCCAGACTATGTGCCTGGGCAACTACTCTCGAAAGAGACGGCCCCTCCTTTCTTACAACTTATTTCCGAGTATGCGGAGCATGGTCCGGTTTCCAGATTCTTTTTTCATGACATGGCCACTTTGCCTGCACAACCTGAAGAATTTATGAAATTCTACTTCCCTCAAGTCTCGTTGGTTGAATATCTCATTCGAGAGGTAGTGCCTGCTCGAGGTGGAACAGTTGAAGCATTTCTTGATGCGTATGTTGATGGAAATTGGCCAATGGTCATGCAACTACTTGGCGAAGAGAACATTCAGCTCTTAGAACTGCTCGATGACTTTGCGATTACTGAGTCAGAGAGATCTTGGCCGGCGTTTCTAAGCATGGGGAAAATCATACTTGATGATATCAAGGAGAAGAAAAATCCAGGAAACAGCGGAGGTGTTCCGCCTAGTGCCACTCCCTCGGCCGAGGGCGGGGCGGTGCGGAGATCGGGTACATCGACAGAGAAGGAAACATTGCAGCGCTTGCGACAGCAAGAGGCCCATGTGATGGGTGAACTAGCTGTTCTGAGAAGGAGCGCGAGTCTGCTTGAAGAGAGACGGGCTGCCGGAGAGATCGACCTAGAAGAGTATCTCGATGCCAAGCGAATCCTCGAGCGGGCGTACGCGAAACGGCAGGCCACTCTTGCTGGAATTAGAGCCGAGATCCGTGATTTTCAACAGCAGGTTATATCTTCGTCTGCGACCGGAACATCTAAGAGGGGAACCGTCCTCAAGAGCCTCGGGCTGGGGCTGCTGAGCTGGGGGCTGACCGGGGCGCTGGCCGTCTATATGGGTTACCAGATATGGGGCAGTAACACGACTCCGCTCCTTTACCAGGCCGGTTTCTTCTCGGTGCTTCTCTGGCCGTTGGTGGCCCTCGGAAGACTGCTCCAAAAATTCTGGACTGGCGCGTTCGATGGCGGCATTGTGCGAAAAGATTCCGGGCGACGGCTTGCGGTGACAAGTCTCTTGTCTCTTCTAGCTCATGCGATTGGGATTAGCGGTATAGGAGGGTGGCGAGTGACTTCACCGTTCAGTCAGGCGCCGCGGCAGCCGATTCCGGTGCACCTCCTTGAACCTGAAAAGCAGATGGAACCGGAACTTGCAGCGGAAGACGCGCAGAAAGCGCCTAAGGTCCAGCCGGAGCCTGAACAGCCACCTGAATTCAAGCCGGAAACCGATACCCCTGAACAGCGTGAAGAACTCGCTGAAGCTGAAAAGAAATCTTTCTCGCTAGAGGATCAGGGTGTTGATGAGTCGGAATCGCCACAGCGCCAGGAGGAAGATAAGGGGCTGTCGGTCGAAGACATTGAGCAGCTAGAAAAGTTAAGAGAGCATATTTCAAAATATCAACAGGAGTTGTTAGAACAGGAGCTCCAGAACCGGAGAGAGTTAGAAGAGTCGTTGAAGCCGGAGGTCTCCGATGAGCATCCTGAGACAGGGGAGACCACTGAGGGTGGGGATGCTGAGAGCGATCTTTCTAAGGGAACTGACAACTTATCTGAGGAGGCTGCACCTGGTGAGCCAGCCGTTGAGCCGCGTCCAGAGTGGCGCGGCCCAGGTCCCCTCATTCCTGGCGGTCATCCCGGCTCAGTTGGCCCTGACCAGAGAACGTCCTCGCATCCTCCACTGCCTGCGTCCGGACCGAGAGGTGTCTCGCCTAGCCATGTGCGCATTCCGCCGCGCCTACCTCGACCACAGTCTGACAGCGAACCAACACCACGCGTGCGTGTTCCGCTTCCTATTCATGCTGAGGGCAATGGGGTGTCGGTTCCATCTACGGGCTGGTATGCGGTTGGGACTGAGCAGGACCCCGACACGTTCCCCTGGCAAATCAGCACGAGCGATGGTGTCTTTGAAGGCGTGAAGCTCTACTCAAACGGTCGCCAGATCGCCTGGATTCCAGGTAATGGCCGGATGCGATTTGTTCCTCCGAGGGGTGAGGAGGTAGAGACCCCGTATGACTGGGATCTCACGGTGGTAACACCGGCTTATCGAAATAGCCAAGGCGAGTTTTGGGACAACGCGAAAATTCTGCAAGCGAATGTGGAGCAGGATAAGGAGCGCGATCGACTTATCTTTTCGGCTACGCTAGCTGACGATGCCGGCGGATTCGAAGCTGATTACATCGCGGTGTTTGAGACGATCGAGGACGGTCGGATGACTGTTCAGGTGACTATGACGCTGCGGGCCGGTAACAATCCGCTTGCCATTGACCAGGGAGCTCAAGAGCGCCACGAAGGCTTCAGGATTGTGCAAATTGACCCGGTCTTGAACAACGGGGGTTCCTATCGCGTGACCGTAGAACAGACCGGTGAAAGTGCCTCGCTCTCGACTCCAGGGATTCCTGATCCATGGCTGTTCCGGGAGCCCCCAGTGCTCCATCCTGGGGCGACCGTCGTATTTGAGCCAACCGGTCCTCGTAGCCTGGGCAACTTCCCGATGACAGCTATCCACCTCGGTTCGGATATGGAAAGAAGGGGTTTTGTCTTACAGGGTTGGGGCGACACGGCAACGAACGCCGCGCGTGTGTGGATCAATGATGACCGCATTGACTCGGCTGAACCGGGTCAAACCATCGGGCGCTACTCATATACCATCGAAGTGGGCGGGCCTCGACCAGCATCTGACGTGCCAGAACTCGAGCGGCGCGCGGTGGAACGACATTCCTCCGTGAAACATCTGTGGCAGACGGCGCTTGTGACGGTCTCGCTACTGGTGGTGTCGGCGCTGTTTGGGATCTCATCGGTTGGAGCCATAGAAGTCGGACAGGGGATGCCGCCTACAACCATCGATGGCCTGGGGCATCTCGTGACCGGCGGGCTCGTAGCGGGTGGCATGGCCGTCGCTACGCTCATCAGCTTCAAACGGCTTCGTCATCCCAGCGGGTCGGTCACAGAGATCTTGAGGCGTGAGCCTGAGAGCGTTCCGCGCTCAGCGTACGTCTATCTAGCAAGCGTCCTTGGTACGATCTTAACACTCACCGGCCTATATGCCTACACGATTGATTGGACCCATTCACACTTGGTGGCTGCGAGTCTTCAAGCCCTTATGGTCGCATTTCTCGCTTGGGGCGCTGCCGATATTCTCAACGCGTCGCTCTTCAATGCTGTGCTTCGGTTGCGCACGGGCCCCCTACAATTCCAACGTATCCCCATGGGGGATGGCATCTTGAAGCGGTACCGAACACTGCTCGCATATATGCTGCTCTCCGAGACCACGGAAAGCTCAGAGGCAGCATTCGCAAACATGTTTGGGGGCTACATGGACAACCTCGACCCAAACCAGAACATTACAGCCGTGCTTGTCAGCGCGTCAAACAAACTCAGTGTTGTCCGCCATGAGTTAGCGATGCGCGATGTGTATCGGGCGAAGATTAAGACGGTGTTGACACAAGAAGCCGAGGTGATGAGAGGCATAAGAACTGGTACGCGCAGCCCTGAGGAGGTTGCATCTAACCCCAGACGAGAGCTGTGGGAGACGTTGTTTGCGCGATGGGAGGCCGCTGGGCTACGTGATCAGGCGCTCAATCGTGAAATGGAGCATACCATCGAGGAGTTCCAGCAGCAGTTTTGCTATCTCCACCGGACCACACGAGTGCTGAAGAAAGCGGGTCAGTACCAAGATCTGATGCTCCTCGCCTCCCGCGGGATTGAACGGCCTTATGCCTACATTGATGGGCGGTATGGGGCATACAAGCGAGATCCTACCCTGCGCGCCTTCGGCTTTGAGGGCAATCTGGGGAACGACGAGGGTCTCTCATCAGGCGCTTATGTTCAAGCGTTGGCGATGTTGGCGCAGAATGGAGCTGAAGATATTCAGCAATTGCAAGCCGCTGGTCTCAGTCATGGGGCACAGACCGACGAGAGTTACGCCTTCACGGTCGTGTGCGATAGCGATACGCGCGCCCCACCAGGAACTATCCATCCGTTGGTGGAAATCGCTGCCGCGAATCCTACACGGGGTGTTCTGCAACCCTGGCTCGATGTGGATCAACTCTCTACCTGGTTGACATGGGTCGACGCCCTAACGAACCGTTGGATGACCGCTCTGCCGGAAGGTTTTTATCGAACGTTTAATCGCTTTGGATTCCATGGCAAGGCTCTACTCAACAACACGCTGTATATTAACCGCATCATCGGTACGTCGGAACATCC
>CAYNXT010000010.1:0-11055 GCA_964401235.1 uncultured Planctomycetales bacterium | reverse complement strand
AGTCACGACACAGTGGAAGCCAGATTCCTCAACCCAATGTTTGTGATGACGGTGAAGTGGTTCGAACAAACACCCAGTAATTTCATCAGCCGATTTTTCCAGCAAGTCCGCTGGACGCGTGGAGATATTAAGAACGTCGCCTATGAATGGCCAGGCACTGTTGGGGCAGTGCTCACTGCCGCCAAGCAAATCTACGGATGGTGGACCGGCATACCTCAACCCACCCCATGGATCCGGACACAAGGTCTGCCCGGCCCATGGACCGCAAAATATATCGGAAACTTCGCCGCACGAATGTTGATTACCCCGGTGCTGGGTCTGGGCCTGATTGTCTGGAGAAGCTTCTTCTCAGACCCTGGGAGCTTGGTGGTGTTTCAGCATCCTGTGCTACAGGGAGTGCTGACGATCGGCACATTGGTTGTGTTAGTGATCGTTCCAAGGCTCTACGTATTTATTAGTGAGCAAGTCACTGCGCTATGGGCATGGGCGACCGGGAGGTCAGAATCGCTCTACCCTGTGATACAGAGGGGTATACGAGAATTTGGTCTCATGGTCATAGAAGTGGTGATCGGTCTATTCGTTCACCTGCCAAGTGTTATTTTCGAGACGAAGAAGATCGTTCTCGCAATCGTCAGTGAGATCTTGGGGCGAGAGAGTTGGGTCCCACAGCGAGAAGTCGAACAGAGTACGCACACGGCCCAATATCAGCCCACCCTTAAGGCGACGTGGTACGTTGCGCTGGCTGGCTTAACGTTTCTTGCGGTCGGATGGGTGCGGGACCACCATTTCAGTTGGATCGTCTATGCCATGCTGATCACCTGGTTGGCGTTTCCCATCACGGTATTCTTGGGTGGACAATCTCTACCGGTTGACTCGCAACGGAATGTCTTGATTCAGTGGCTGCACGAGCGGCAAGTTGAGCAGGCAACAGCGCTGATGCAGGGTACGGCACTAGCACCTGCCGCTCTGTCATCCGGGATGCGCATCTACCGTCCCCAGTGGGTCTTCCGTACGGGTTTGGTTGCCCGCTGGCTACGACAAGTTGCTACCATAACGAGTATCACACTCCTTCTCATTACTGCTGAAGCGTTCATGGGGCAATTCCTCGGTTTCAGTATGGAAGGATCGGGAACATCCACCGATTTATCTGGTGAAGGAACTCCCGGAGGGATCACCCCCACATCCGACGAGGCCGAGGGCGGTGCCGTCCTCAAGGGCCTCGGGCTGGGGCTGCTAGGTTGGGGGCTGACCGAAAAACCGGGGACAGCCACCGATTCTTCCGAGCGCGGCACCGTGCTCAAGAGCCTCGGGCTAGGGCTGCTGAGCTGGGGGCTGACCGGAGCACTTCTCTATGCGGGCTACCACGCGCTGCAAACCGACCCGAGCCCCTTCCTCCACCAGGCTGGTCTGGGAGGACTGTCGCTGCTCTTCTTGCCGCTGGTGGGCTGGGGTGGGATAGGACGGCGAGTTGTCGAGGGAGCGGTAGGACGACTGCGCGCACTCTTACGAGACTACGCACCTCGCGCGCCGAGTGTTGCAAGTGAAATTAGTGAGCGTGCTTCCGAGATCGGTAGTCCTCAAGCTCCAACCACACAAATGAGGACACCAACAGAATCAACACCGTTACAATGGCGAATTCCATGGTTCCGTTCACCTCATTCTTCAGGGGCTGCCACGAGTCCGCAGCAAATGCAAGCCAATCATGCTGCCACTAGCGATGCGCATGCCGCTCCCGGTAGCGGTCGATGGCGACCAGAACCAGCACCAGCGCGACAATTACCGCGGTGGCAATGGCGAGCGTCATCTCAATCCTCCTGGCTATTACCGTTTGTGTCAGCGCGAGCGAAATACAATCCCAGCACGAACGATATGATTACAACGCCTGCAAGCGTCGAACGCCAGAGCGTTGACAACTTCACAAACCCCTCTCCGGCTGCGCCGGCACTTGCCACGAGAAACAATCCCTGGAACGACCTTGCCAGCCATCTCTGGCGCGCCTTCGACAAATACCGTCGCCGTGCCATGTCTACTCTAAGCCTACAAGATGTCACGATGGTTGTCAACGGCAACGCCGGCACGTCCGAGGGTGGGGCGGTGCGGAGATCGGGTACATCGACAGAGAAGGAAACATTGCAGCGCTTGCGACAGCAAGAGGCCCATGTGATGGGTGAACTAGCTGTTCTGAGAAGGAGCGCGAGTCTGCTTGAAGAGAGACGGGCTGCCGGAGAGATCGACCTAGAAGAGTATCTCGATGCCAAGCGAATCCTCGAGCGGGCGTACGCGAAACGGCAGGCCACTCTTGCTGGGATTAGCGCAGAGATTCGTGGTCTTCAACAGCAGGTTACACCGTTCCGCGGGGGCAGTAAGTCCGAGCAATCGGGGACAGCCACCGATTCCTCCGGTGAGGGGGAGGATCCGGGGCTCTGCGTGACGGGTGATTCCCTGCTCTCAGTGCTGGTGGAGGGGCCGGCAGGGACAGCACCTCGGTTAGCCGAGCTTCCGATTCGGGAGGTGCAGGGCGGGGAACTCGTGCTTTCCTGGAACGAGCACGCGCAACGCTTAGAACCCCACCGAATCGTGGGGCTCTTGGAGATGGGGGTCAAACCGGTGATTCGCCTGACCACAGCGTCCGGACGCTCAATCCGCACGACTGCCACCCATCCGTATCTGACGTCGCAGGGCTGGCAGCCGGTGAGTCAACTGAGAGTGGGCGACCGGATTGCGATACAGGCGTCGTCAGCGGTAGATGTCGCGTCGATGGCCGACTTTGGTGATCAGGATTCGGTCGCCTTCCCAGTCGAAGATGACGCGGTAGTCGCCGATATGAAACCGGTAGGCTGGGGTGGGACTGCCCGCGATGGGTTTGGCAAACGTCAGAGGATCGGGCTGGGCCAGATAGTGCTCCACCTTGCGCAAGAGGCGGCGCTGAAGGTCATGGGGCAATTTCACGAACTGTCGCTCAGCCGCCCGGGTGAAGTCATAGGACCTCATCCCAGGCCGAGTCGCTTCTTGACCGCAGCGCCTGAGACGCGACCCGAGCGTCGGGATGCGTCTAAGGAGGTCAAGAATGCCGACTTTGAGGCGTCGAGCTCTTCTTCGATGTCCTCCAGCGACTCTCGATCCAGCACGAGCGCGAGCGTCTTACCGTGGCGGTCGACGAGTCGCACGATGCCACTCAATAGAAACGAGAACTTCGAGGTGTCGGACGGCTTGACCAGCACCACTTTTTCTTCCGTTAATCCTTTCAGCAAGGCCGAGCGCATGATCACACCCTATTCTTGGCGTATGGCGCCGCAAAGTGCAGCGCAGCCCGCACGTGTGCCAGCGTCAACTCCGGGTAGTAGTCCGCTCCGACGATGGCCTCCGGCACCACCCCTCCCTCGAGCAGCTCCAACACCACATACACCGGGATCCGTGTTCCTCGGAAGCACGGCTTTCCATGCTGAATCTGCGGATCGACGCTTAGGTACTGGTCGCTCATCATGTCGTAAGTATGGCACGAGTCTCTTTGCCCTGTCAAGCGACGCCGAGGCGGCGGAACCGGCGTCGGAGCTCCTCTGGGATCCCATCGTGGCCCTCGAGCCAGCGGGAGCAGAATCGGTCTACGACATTGAGGTCGAAGGGACGCACAATTTCCTCGCCAACGGCCTCCTCGCCCACAACACGTATTTGGGGAAATCGGTGGCTGTCCCCGATTTGTCCGGCCCGCGCCATGCGCTAGAGGGCGGCCTGCGGACAGCCGAGCCCACCGCCGCCGCTCGAGGTGGGCCAGGCAAATCGAGGACTCTGAGCTCACAGGGAAGTTCTGCCAAGGGTCGAGGTAACACAACCAATCTAGCTGATTGGAAACGAGAACATCCTGATCGTTCACCCGAAGCTTCTCAGGATGATGTCAAAAAATGGCTGAGAGAATCACGACGCACGCTTCTGGAAATCACGCATCGTCTTCGGGAAGCCGGCGTTCCTTTGGTGCTGATCCAAGAGCTTCGGAACCCAATTCTCCGGGTTGGCATACGGATTAGACGATACCCCAATCATCAAACCCTTGATGAACTTTATGCGAGGGTGGAGGAAGAAACGTTTGTCCGTGGCATCAGAGCAGTTTTAACAGCTATCACGCGGGATCTCCAGCAAAGGAAAGTGATGCAGAGAGAACAAATCTTAACAGATGTCTTAGATCGATTGGGGCATCTTGGCTTATCCGTGCCGGATGAGCGTCAACTCCGGGAATCAGCCTATGATCTTGCGCGTCGAGAGTGGTTACGGCTCGTCTCCTCAAAGGCCCCAGAATCTGAAACCTCTGATCGATCATCGAATGGGCGAGCGGTCGTGGTGCCGCTCTTTCCCACCGCGCAACCCTCCTCCGCCGCCTCCATACAAGACCGCTCTGAGCCGAAAGCGCAGAAGCCGCCTGAGGGCGAAGGTGTGCATGACATTAACGATACTCGTTTATGGGGCTGGCCGATTGCAGGCGCGAGTCTTGCAGCCATCGTTTCACTCTGGCTTGGTCTATCCGCAAGCTGGGGGGTGACGACGCGATCTCATCATGGGCGGGGCGAGCCGCTTGAGAGTGGCGCTGGGAAGCTGGATGAACGGGTGGCGCACGGGGGTGACCTGCCGGGACAGCGCCAACCCCTCGCCTGGGCGAAGCGGCCGAAGAAAGAGGGAGGGACTTCCACTCCCCCAGCAGAAATTGGAGTACGCCCATTGTCTGCGGCATCTCAGGGTCGCGTGGAGCAATGGATGAGGGCGATACGGCGACGGTGGGATGGAGCAGCCTCGATAGGCCCTCTTAGTGACTATGAGAGGGCAGGCCAAACATTAGAGAGCATAAAGGACCTCGTTGACTTTTGGGTCGGGCTCTCGCAAATAGCCAGCGATGGTTCGCAGGAAAGACCCACAGACGAGGAGTTGATCGAGCTTGGCAATCAGCTACGGGTCGAATGGAGGAAACGCGGCTATCGGGACATTGCGGGACATATCAACCAGGATCTTGCCCTCCTCAATGAGAAGGCCACAGTGCCGGAGACACTTAGGGAGAGCGAGCGGCGGATTCAGCTTCTGCTCGGTGGAACGAGGGTCGAACGACTCTTTGGATACTGGACCAAGGGGGTCTGGCTTGAGTCTCACCAGCGTTTGCTTGGCATTCACCTTGATATGGCAGAACGAACGCTGATTGACATGGAAACGTTTTCGATTCCAGGGGTGCGACGGTTCATTCCAGAGCTGCGAGCGTGGTTAACCGAAGCAGATCCCGATGCAGAGACAGAGCGTATCATCGCTATTGCGGGAAAGCCGTCGCAGCAAATACCGCTGACATTTAAAGAACTCATGTTCTGGGGGCTCCTCGCCCAACTGAGTGCGGCGATCAATACCAAGATATACAAAGGCTCAGGTCCAGTGGTCGAAGCAGAAACAATGGCCTACATCGCGAAGCACGGTGGCATAGAAGGGCTCGCCGAAACCATTCTTAGGCGAATGCTGATGAAACGCACGACTGTTGCTCCCACTGGTGAAGTGGCTGAAATCCCGCTCGATAGAGAGGAGCTCGCGCGCACCGAGGACCTGTTAGCCGAAGCGCTTGCGCTCGACGCCTCGGATTGGCGGGCTCGGGGGATCGTCCCGCCATGGCATGCGTATGAGACTAATGAGAATCGCATGAAGTTCGAGCCGATGAGTCGGAGAGAAGTAGCGCAGCACCATTCCTATCAGGAACCAGTATTAGAATTCCTCATAAAGGACGGAGAGGGAAACGAGGTCGAGGAGCGGCGTATGCTTGAGGACCTCTTGTTCGTGCTCTTCCCGAATTTGAAGGCGAAACTCGCTGAGCGGCGACGAAGGCCAACAGGGAGCTCTATGCCGGGGAAATCAGGGCCAGCCACTGATTGATCTGGCATTGGAAAGTAATTTACTTGAAATAGTAATTATGTTGTGGTACATTTGATCTTATGGAGGATAAAAGATGGCGGTTCCAGTCAAACTCACACGCGCGCATCAGGTGACGCTGCCTAAGCGATTGCTAGAGCAAGCAGGGTGGTTGGATCAGGAGTACTTTGTGGCGGATTTGAAAGGCGAGTACTTGATCTTAAAACCGCTGACGATGCCGTCTCAGGAGCCGGTGACAAGCTTTGAAGGGCTACGGCGCCATTTTGCCAAGATCGGAATTACCCAACGCGACGTTCGTCACGCCGTCAGGTGGGCGCGCCGTCAGAAGGCTTCTCGGCCTCGCAAGTGATTCGAATTGTGCTTGATACGAACCTCTTGGTTTCTATTGCTCTCCCAGGTAGTCGATTACTCCCCATCGTATCAGCATGGAAGGAAGGGCGGTGCCGACTCCTAGTCTCCGAAGATATCTTTGACGAGTATCTGCAGGTACTTTCTTATCCTAAATTCCAGTTAGCTCCTGAAACTATCCGTCGATTGATTGAGTACGAGCTTCGGCCCTATATTGAGCTCGTCCAAGTGATCAGTCGAGTTCATGTCATTATTGCCGATCCGTCCGATGACAAATTTCTCGCCTGCGCGCTCGATGGACACGCAGATGCTCTTGTGAGCGGCGATCGTCATCTCTTAGGGCTGAAAGAGTTCAAAGGCATCCCGATCCTAACAGGTCGCCAGCTATTAGATCGTTTGGTCAAAACAGAGCAGCCAAAGGGAGAATAGGAAAAGGATGGGCTTGGTGAATCGGAAGACGACGCTCATGGCCTGGAATTTCAGATTAGTGAAACATAGTGAACGGCATCCCAAGCGAGTATGGTATGGGGTTCACGAAGTGTTTTATACGGATAAGGGTAAGCCTTGGACGATGACGCAAGATCCGGTGACAATCGATGGGGAATCCGTGAAAGAGGCATCGAGATATCTTGAGATGATCCGTCAAGATATGAAACGCTTGCCTGTGCCGGATGCGAATAAAACACGATGGGCAAAATTCTCCAGGGATATTTCCATGGCTGAAACGATGGCTCAGAAAGTCCTAAAGGTCCGTTTACCGGTTCGGGTTCAGAGAATCAAGCTTCGATCGGTGACCCGTTCGATGGCTTCATGACGTATCAGCAATTGAAACGTCACACACGTGGAATTGTTCATTGGCCCAAGCGCCACCAGGCCCTGAAAGAGCCACGGTGGAGGAAAATAAACGTCGGATCACTCTGGTTATCTCCTTCCAGGAGCCGCCGAGGGATTTGATGAGCAGGACGGTGGAGATGAGGCGCTGGGCGCGGATTTGCACGGCAGTGCGCTCGGCCTGGAGGCGGGAGCGCTCGGCATCCACGACTTCCAAGTAGTTGACGAGGCCTTCCTGATAGCGAAAGTCGGAGAGCTTGGCCGCCTCCTGGGCGGCCTCCAGAAGACGGCTCTGCACGTCGGCCTGTTCGGCTCGCCTCTTCAGGTTCATCAGCGCATCCTCGGTTTCCTGCATCGCGATCAACACGCGTTGTCGGTACCCGGCTACCGCTTCCTCATGCTGGGCGCGCACGGATTCAAGATTCGCTTGGTTGCGCCCGCCGGAAAATATGGGGATCGAGAGGCTGGGGCCGATCGACCAGGGCTGCGCGCAGCTTAGTCTGGTCGAGCGCTACTAACACTTGTCCTTCATATACCTGCTGGCCCTCGTCAAAATGGATGGTGGCGATGGCGCCATCGATCTCGCTCTTGACGTCCACGCTCTCGTTTGCCGCGAGCGTTCCGACCGTCTCAATCGTTTCTTCCACCGTCTGTTGCTTGGCTTGAGCCGCCACCACGGAGACAACCATCTCCCCCCAACCGCCTTGCTCCTTCTTGCCGCAGCCGGCTGCAAGGACCAAGAAGCCCGTCATGATGGCTCGGAAGATCGCGTTCATGGCCGTGGTCGCTCCTTCGTTGTGCGCCGCGCACGCAATCCCGCTAGCGAGAAGCGAGTGATATGGTTAGCGAGGCGCTTAACGTCAGCGTCGGTATACCGCTGTGGGCCGTCAAGCCGCTCAATTACCGGTTGGCTGTGGTGATAGAACAGGCATTGGCCTACAATACTCATCGCACAGTGTCCCACGTCCTGAGGTGATGCGCAGGGAATCAGCAAGCGGACAATGGTGTCGAGTCGATCAGCCAGAGGCCGAATGACCTGGCGCACCAGTCGGTCCAGTGCTGATGAAGGCGTGAAGTTGTTCTTCGGCCGAGGGCGTTGCACCCAAGCCTAGATCGGGCGGAAACGCGTCGACGGCCTGTTGCGCGCCGTAGGCCAAGACCTCGGCGTACAGCTCTTCCTTCCCTCCGAAGTGATAGTTAACCGAGGCGACATTCGCCTTCGCCCGGCGGCAGATTTCCCGAACGGTGGCGTGCTCGAAGCCACGCTCGGCAAAGACGAAGCCTGCGGTCTCCAGGAGGCGTTGCTTGGTCGTATCAAACGTCATCTTCGATTTGGCAGATGGCATTCTAACACTTGTTTTAAACAAGAGTTTAAAATATCGGTCTTGTCAAGCCCCCCCCACCGATTTTTATTGTTTGAGCAGAAATCAGTGGCTGTCCCCAGTGAGCGGCTCTACAATAGGCGGTATGATGAGCGATCAGCGTCGTCTACTCACATGGGTTGAGCGAGAGGTTGTTAAGTGCGCGCCGATCGCACTGCGCTACTTCCGCTCCTCATCGATGCGCGTGCAGCGCAAGGTGGATGCTTCACCAGTGACACAAGCCGACCGCCTCGTAGAGGAACGCTTACGACAAGCCCTCCTCAAGGCGTGCCCTGGCGAGACAATCCTCGGAGAAGAGTTCGGCCGCACCGGCGCCTCGCGCGAGACCTATTGGACGCTTGACCCCATTGACGGCACGCGGGCGTTTACGTGCGGGCTGCCCTCATGGGGTATTCTCGTCGGGCGGGTCGAGCGAGGCCGTGCGACGCTAGGGGTCTGTCACTTTCCCATGCTCGGAACCACCGTGGCGGTTGCGCCAGGCGTAGCGGCGTATGAACGGACCAAGGGGACGGTTACTCTGCTTAAGCGACCGCGGTCGATCCGCCTTGTGAAAGACGCGGTCATCTTCCACGGCGGTATCCGGTGGTGGCAGACAACCCGCTACTTCTCGGGATTACAACGGTTGTTTCGCTCCTGCTTTTTGGAGCGAGCGTACGGAGACTGTTATGGCTATCTCTGGGCCTTGCGAGGCCATGTGGATGTGGTGCTGGATTACGGCGTTAAGCCGTGGGATATGGCCCCGCTCTCGGCGCTAGCACACGCTACCGGCCGTACGCTCGTCAACCTCAAAGGCCAGCCCAGTTTCTCCGGACCAGACACCATTCTTGCCTCACCAACATTAGCGCGACTCATCTGTAACATTCTTACGAGCAAATAAAAGATAAAAACGTTCAGTAGCTCATTAGTTCAGTAGTTCATTGGTTCAGTTGTTGAATCAACGAATGAGCTAATGAACCAATGAGCCAATGAACGAATGAGCTCATGAGCGATTTTAGATTTCCTGAGCGGTTTTTGTGGGGTGCGGCCACGGCTGCGCATCAAGTCGAAGGCAATAATATTCATAACGACTGGTGGGCGTGGGAGCAGGCCGGCAAGGTGAAGGAGCGCTCTGGGCTGGCGTGCGACCACTATCGCCGTTTCCGAGAAGATTTCGATCTTGCCGCGTCGCTCGGGCATAACGCGCACCGGTTCTCGGTCGAATGGAGCCGCATCGAGCCGCAAGAAGGACAGTGGAATGACGCGGCTCTGCGGCATTACGTCGAGGTCGTCAAGGCGTTGCGCGAGCGGCATCTTGAGCCAATTGTGACACTGCACCACTTCACAACACCTCAATGGCTGGTGGCGGAAGGTGGCTGGCTCAATTCCAAGGTTGTAGCGTACTTCGCTCGATATGTCCAACGAGTCGCGGATGCGCTTGGCGACTCGGTACAGTACTGGGTGACCATCAACGAGCCCATGGTGTATGTGCGCATGCACTATGTGCAGGGACTGGGCCCGCCCGGCTCCTCAAGTTTAAAAGATGCGTTGGTGGTGGTGCGTCATTTGATTCAAGCTCATGCTGCAGGATATCGAGTAATCCATTCGAGTCATCATGCGGCAATCAAGCCTCCAAGAGTCAGCATCGCGCACCATCTGCCGGTCTTCTGCCCGTGCCGCCACTGGTCGCCAGTCGACCGATGGTTGACCAAGCTCACCGATCAGATTTTCAATATGGCATTCTTAGAAGCGCTCCTGATCGGACGATGGTCGGTGCCGACCATCGGGACCTGGAAGATTCCTGAGGCGCGGCAGACGCTCGATTATTTCGGGATCAATTTTTATGGGCGGCAGTTCCTGCGCTGGGCGCCGCAGCCAGGCAACTGGCCGGTGAGCAGTTGCGATTTGGGTCATCATTCGCGGGAAGTCACCGAGCGCACGTCGCTAGGATGGGACGTACATCCGCCCTCGTTCACGCGCACGCTGCTGCGCCTGAAGCCATGGAAATTGCCGATCCTTGTGACAGAAAACGGCACCTACATGGTCGATGATGCCAAGCGCTGGAACTTTCTAGCTGGGCACCTCCAAGCCGTAAGCCAAGCGATTCAACAGGGCGCAAACGTGATCGGCTACTGCTACTGGTCGTTGCTGGATAATTTCGAGTGGGCCGAGGGGTACACGCCACGGTTTGGGATTGTGGAAGTGGACTACGCAATCCAGCAGCGCCGCGTGCGTGAGAGTGGGCGTCGGTATGCCGAGGTCTGCCGGTCGAATCGCCTGATTGGAGAGCCTGCATGAATCCACAGATGGACTGGCTCGCACAAATCGTCAGCCAGCATGGTTTATTGGTGGGTCTGGTGGCGGTGTTTATCGGCGGGATCTTACTCAATCTCACCCCGTGCGTGTATCCGATGATTCCCGTCACGATTGCATTCTTTACAGGCCAGGCCGCCGGCACGGTTCGGCGCATGGCATGGCTGGCAGGCTGTTATGTCTTGGGGCTCTCATTGAGCTACGCCGTGCTGGGCATGGTGGCATCGCTAACAGGAGCGTTGTTTGGCTCGTGGCTGCAGCATCCGGCGGTCGTGCTGATGGTGGCTGCCATTATCATAGCTCTCTCGCTGAGCATGTT
>CAYNXT010000009.1:0-22939 GCA_964401235.1 uncultured Planctomycetales bacterium | reverse complement strand
TCTTGCCTTCGTGCAGGATCATGCCGCCCAAGAGCTGCACGTCGAAGTGGCGCATCTTGACCGTACGCTTGGCCGCTTCCCGCACCACGGCAAACGCTTCAGGAAGCACGGCATCCAGCGCGCGCTGCTGGATCGCGCGCTGCTGGCGCTTGAGCTCCTCGCGCTCATCGTGGTTGCGCTCGTACCACTCCGGATCCGCAGGGCCCAGGAACCGGTGTGTCTTGAGCTGCTCGCGCAGGCGCGCGCGAAACTCGTCGGTCTTGGCGCGCAGCTGCTCATCAGAAAGCTTCTGGATGTCGGGTTCAAACCGATTGATCTGCTCGACGAGCGGCCAGAGTCGCTTGCGCGTCCGCTCATGGTGCGTCCCGATTACTTTTTGAAGAATCCAATTAACCATTCTGCTGAGCTTTCCACTTCAAATAGGCTTCCATGAAGGGATCGAGTTTGCCCTCAAGCACGGCCGCCGCGTTGCCGGTTTCATGATCGGTGCGATGATCCTTTACCATGTTGTAGGGGTGCAGGACGTAGGAGCGGATCTGAGAACCCCACTCGATTTTCTGTTTGGCTTGATAATCTTTCGCAGCCGCCTCTTCCCGCTTGCGCCGCTCACGATCAGCCAGGCGGGCTTTGAGCACATGCATCGCCTTGGCTTTGTTTTGCAGCTGCGAGCGCTCATCTTGGCACTGCACCACCACCCCTGTCGGCAGATGCGTAATGCGCACCGCCGAGTCGGTGGTATTCACCGACTGGCCACCCTTACCCCCTGAGCGATAGACATCGATGCGCAGATCCTCTGTTTTGATTTCAAGCGGCACATCTTCATCGGATTCCGGCACCACATCGACGGAAGCAAACGAGGTGTGCCGGCGCTTATTCGCGTCAAACGGGGAGATACGCACCAGTCGATGCACCCCTTCCTCACCCTGGAGGTACCCGTACGCGTACGGGCCTTTCACAATCAGCGTCGCGTTTTTCACCCCGGCCTCTTCACCCGGCAGCACATCAATCACTTCCGTGGAAAATCCTCGCTCCTCGGCCCAGCGCCGGTACATGCGAAAGAGCATCCGGGTCCAATCGCAGGACTCGGTCCCGCCGGCACCCGAGTGCACGGAGAGAATGGCGTGCTTGCTGTCCACTTCGCCGCCCAACAGACGCTGGATTTCAAGACGTCCGAACTGCGCTTCCAGAGCGGCAAGATCGGTGGCTAATTGGCCGAGTGATGCGGCATCGTCGTGGGGGGTCAGGTGCAACAACTCGGCAAGATCGCGCAGCCCCTGCTCAAATTGCTGCACCGGGGTGAGCCGGCTCTTGAGGGTTTTGAGCGTTTGGATGGTCTGGTTGGCGCGAGTTTGATCCGACCAAAAATCGGTCGCGGCCATCGCCTGCTCGATTTCGGCGATGCGCCGGCTTAGGGTTTGGAGGTCAAAGATACCTCCGCAGTTCGGCCCACCGCTGCTGGAGGAGCTCAAGACGAGACGTCAGATCGGCAAACTGATCGGGTTGATTCACGGACGCCATGTGAGGAGGTAGTGTAACACGACACACGGCGAAGAACAATGGGAGGTAACTGTGACGGCTGCGGGTCCTGGCTCGCAGCCTGCTCAAATGCCTCCGACCGCCCGCTCGCTCGGCTGCGGGCTCCGAGTGGCGCGCAAAGTGCCTCCGGCCGATTTGTGAGCGACATATGCGGCCTCAGCCCGCAGGCGCCAAAGTTGCCGGGTGGCGCTGCGGCAGGACCCGGCAACGAGGACAGGAACTTCAATCGCGGGGATCGAGGAGGCGACTTGCGGAAGCTTGAGAGTCTTTGGCGCCGGAGAGGCGCTGTTCCTTGCCGGAGAGCACGCGCAGGAAGGCTTCGATCACTTTCGGATCGTGCTGCACCCCGGCCAATTTTTTCAACTCGGCCACCGCGGTTTCCATCGGCAGCCGCTTGCGATACGGACGGTCGGTCACCATGGAGTCATACGTATCCGCGACCGACAAAATGCGCGCGCCAAGCGGAATGGCCTCTCCTTTGAGTCCGAGGGGATAGCCGCTGCCATCATAATGCTCGTGATGATGCCGGACAAAGGGGACCACCTTGGTCAACGAGCGCACTGGCTTCACAATCGCCTCTCCAATGACCGGATGCTGCTGCATGATTTTAGTTTCCTCAGAAGTCAGCGGCGTCGCTTTCAGCAGGATCTCATCTTTAATACCGATCTTGCCGATATCATGCAGCACCCCGGCATCATTGATGAGCCGCAGCGTCTCAGCATCGAGTCCCATCACTTCTCCGATCTTCGAGGCGTAAAATCCGACGCGCTTGGAATGGCCGGCGCTATAGGGATCCTTCGCTTCGACGGCTAGCGCCAGCGCCATAATCGTCTCAAGGTAGGTGCGCTCGACATCGAGGTTCAACCGGTAATTCTCAATCGCGACGGCCACTTGCGAGCCAATGCTCTCCAGCAACGATTCATCATCTTCGCCGAAGAGCCGCGCGCCTGACTCGCGCAGGACCACGACCACGCCCAGCGTTTGCTCTCGCAGCTTCAGCGGCACGCACAAGATGGGCCCCTCTTCGGTTCCATGCGCGCCCGATGCTCCCATTGGTTCCAGGCGGCCTTTGCCGCGCATCGGCCGTCCTTCCTTAGCTACCCATCCGGCCATCCCCTCGCCAAGCTGAATCCGTAGCGAGGAGTTGGGCGCATGGCCTGGCTGAGCCCAGGCGGTTTTCACGTACAGATCGTGGGATTCACCGTTGACCAGCAGCAGCGCGCCCCCGTGCGCTTCCAGCGCCGTCACGGTGTTCTCCATGATGAGGCTGAGGAGATCGTCGATGCCTTCATACGAGACGATCGCCGTTCCGATGCGAGAGAGCAGCTTTTTTACGAGTTGACGCGAGGATTCTAGTTCATCGATTTTCTGCTCGAGCTCTTGCGTGATTCGATTAAAGGCCTTGGCCAGCTCCCCGATCTCGTTACGCTCATCCACCTTGACTTCGCCCCTCGGCTGACCTGAGGTAATCGCCTTGACCTGTTGGGCCATCGCGATGATCGACTTGACCATTTTCCTGGCGATCAAAAAATAGCCGACAAACGTTGAGAAGACGATGGGATAAATGGCAACGCGTAAATCCACGTGATAGACCATGGCCCAGACGATGAGCAGGATAGGAATGAATGACATGAACCCAAACGCGAGCACCAGCTTGCGTTCGAGCCGTTCTTCCTTGAGCGATACCAGCTTGAGTTTGCCGGCCATGATCGTACGAGTGTTAACTCAATGTGTAGTAAGGTGTTGCGGACATTCCAAGTATACCTGACCGTTAGGGTGCGTTGAAGTGCCGGACCAGTTGCTGCGCGACAGAGGCTGGTACATGAGCTTTCTGAACGAGTTGTTCGAGACTCGCATTCCGAAGCGCCTCAACAGAGCCAAACGCGCGCAACAACTGCGTCTTGCGCTTGGGGCCGATGCCACGAATAGGGTCCAAGACGGAGGCCCGAGCCGTCTTGCCTCGAATCGTGCGATGGTAGCGGATCGCAAATCGGTGCGCTTCATCCCGCACGTGTTGGACCAAATGCAATACCGGTGAGGTGGGCAATAACACGATCGGCTTCTCCGACTGCGGCAGAAAGATGTGCTCAAACCGCTTGGCTAATCCCATCGCAGGAATCGAGAGTTGTAGTGAAGCCAACTCTTCGCATGCAGCCCCCAGCTGCCCTTTGCCACCGTCAATGAGGATGAGGTCTGGCAACGGGAGTTGTGTCGCGAGGGTGCCATGATAGCGTCGGCGGACCACCTCGCGCATCATCTGGTAGTCATCGATCCCCTGCACCGTCTCAATGCGAAAGTGGCGGTAGTGCGCCTTGCGCGGCTTGCCGTCCTCGAAGACGACCATGGAGCCAACCGCATGATCGCCGAAGAGGTTGGAAATGTCAAAGGCTTCGATGCGCCGAGGCAACCGCGGCAGCTTCAGCGCCGCCTGTAACTGCTCTAGCGGTCCTGCGAGGAGCGACTTTTCTTTTGCCACGATCACGGAGCTGAGCGCTTGGATTTGATCGCGCAACCGAGAGGCTTCTTCAAACCGTCGGTCCCGCGAGGCTTGCGTCATCCGGCGCGAGAGTTCGTGCAGCAATTGATCGCGCTGGCCTGTCAGGAGTGCTGCTAAATCCTCGACCATGCGTTGGTAGGCGCGCTCATTGATGTACTGCACGCACGGGGCCAAGCACTGGCCCAGATGGTATTCCAAACAGGGCGTCTTCGGAAACGTCTTGCAGGTGCGCAGGGGAAATACACGACGCAGAAACCGGACCGCCTCATGCATGAGTCCGGCGTCGGTATACGGGCCGAAATAGCGCGCGCCGTCATTGAGCTTGCGCCGCGTCACCACTAAGCGCGGAAAGGGCTCGTTGGTAATCTTCAGCAGCGGGTAGGCTTTGTCATCCCGAAACGCGACGTTGTAATACGGCAGGTGGGCTTTGATAAGCTGTGCCTCAAGCAGGAGTGCCTCGGCCTCCGAGTTGGTCTGCCGCACTTCCACGTCGGTGACGCAGGCCACCATGCGAGCAATGCGCGGTCCCAAGTGAGATAGTGGCCGTCCTGCCTGCGCCGCGCTGGGCGGCGCGGCAGGCAGGTGCACATACGAAGCGACCCGCTTGCGTAGGCTCAGCGCCTTGCCCACATAGAGAATCGTCCCTGCGGCGTCTTTGAACAGATAGACCCCGGGCTGATCCGGCAGGTGCGCTATGCGCTGTCGAAGGAGGGTGGATGTCGCAGGCGTGTGAGCCATCGCTGTACCGTTGAGAGTTCCTGCACCTTCATGCCCCAACACAACCCGAAATAACAGACCAGACCCAGGCCAATCACCACCAAGAGCCCTAGCAGCGGATGCGCCTCAAAGCCCGCCACGTGCCAGATGCTCCAGCATGCCGCACCCATGAGCGAAGCCGCACAGAAGATCCGGAGCCACGGAGAGAGCAGCGGCTGAAGAATCGGTGCGCCTAGCCGGCGCTCGAGGTGCCGTAGCAATCGATAGGCATTCAGCGTATTGGAGACTGATGCGGCAAGTGCTAGGCCGGAGAGCTTCAGCGGCCACATGAGTGCGATACTCAGCAGCACGCCGACGACGAGGGCTTCAGCCGCCAGCTTCACCGGGGTCCAGGTATCCCGTAGCGCATAGCAGGCGCCGCTGGCGACCTTGCCGACCGCATACGCGAGCAACCCAATGGCGTAACAGACAAGGGCCTGCGACGTCATGATCGTGGCACGATGATCGAACGCTCCGCGTTCAAAGAGACCGCCCACGATCGGAAACGCCAGCACCATCAGCCCAGCCGCAGCGGGGAGCATGACAAAACCCACCATACGCAGCACCGAGACGAGCGTCGCGCGAAACGCCTCCAGATCCTGCCCAGCCGCCTGCCCCGCCAGCGACGGGAGGCTGGCCTGCGCTGAGGCCGTGCCAAAGAGGGCCAGCGGCAACTGCACGAGGCGATTGGCGTAATAGATCGCCGCCACCGCCCCCTCGCCCACGATGAAGGCTAGCGAGGCAAGGATGGTATCAATCAACACATTCGCCTGATACACGGCAGAACCCAAGAGGCGCGGGCCGAATAAGCGCAGAATTTCCCGAGATCCAGGATGGACCCACTGAGCCCTCCAACGAAACCCCAAGCCGACGGCGGTAGGCACTTGAACCGCTAACTGGATAACCCCACCGATCATCACCCCCACACTCAACGCGACAACGCCGGGACTGGTATGCGGCACAAACCAGAGACAGGCGATGATCATGGCAACATTCAGGATCGCCGGACCCAAGGCCGGCCACGTGAAATGATGCAACGTATTGAGCAGTCCCATAAAGTACGCCCAGAGCCCCACCAGCGTGATGAACGGAAACAAGATACGGGTTAACTGCACCGTGAGGGCGAACTTCTCTGGATCGGCCAGAAAGCCTGGCGCAATCAGGCGCACCAGGAGCGGTGCGGCCAGCGCGCCCGCCAGCCCTAAGAGGCACAACAGCACGAAGAGCTGATTGAAGAGGGCTTGGCTCAGACGCCAAAACTCCTCCGGCGAGCGTTTGGTCCGATACCAGGTGAGGACCGGGACGAAGGCGCTCGTCACCGCGCCTTCGGCCACCAGGTCCCGCATGAGATTTGGCAAGCGAAACGCGACGACGAAGGCTTGCGCCTGGGCGGTCGTGCCGAACAGACGGGCCATGAGGATATCCCTCACGAATCCCAACAGGCGGCTGAGCCCAATCGCCAAGGCGAGCACACCGGTGGAGCGCGCAATGCGATGTGACACCGTGGTGGTCATATGCTACAATACGACGTTCTGAGGAGGATCGTATGCCGATTAAACATGCAGCGTTGAAGGAAATTCGTAAAGGACGACGGCGTCAAACACGCAATCAAGCCATCCGCTCGGAGCTCAGAACGCTCACCAAGCGATTCGCCGGCGTCGTCAGCTCGAAGAAGCTTGATGAAGCGGGCACACTCTTGCGCTTGGTCACTGCCAAGTACGACCGCGCCGTTTCAAAGGGGATTATCCACCGCAATACCGCTGCGCGGTATAAATCCCGTCTGACCCTGCGGTTGAATCGCAGCCGCTCCCGCTAGCTCGACTCGCGCACGCAGACTTCGGCGATCAACTGCTCGATCGCCATCACCGGCGTCGCACGTCCTTGTTTCGCATCCACATCCAACTGCCGGCATCGATGCAAGAGCTGCTTCAGCTCGCCTAAGGAGCGCGACGCCACTTCTGCATGCAGTCGCTGAACCTGCCAAGCCTTGAGTCCTGTAGAGGCGGAAATCCCATCGGCGCTGGCCCCAGAGGCCGCCAGGCGCTTCACTAATAGCCAGCGTTGCACCTGCCACGCCACGAGCCCTAAGAGTTCCAGGGGCTCCCTGCCCGTCCGCATCTGATCATGCATGGCTCCGAGCGCGGCTCCGAGATCGCGCGCGCCGAGCGCCTCGGTCATGGCGAAAGGTTTGGCCGACGGGGCCTCGCGTGAGGCAAAGTGCTCGGTGATCACCGGTTTGCCCACGCCGTGCAAGGGATGGCGCACGCTCAATTCGGCTTCAATCAGCAGCACGAGGCACGCGGTCTGGGCAAGTGTCTGTGCCTGGCGAAGGAGCTGCTCGATGCACGGCGGCTCGAGCCGGTGAGCCCGATCAACCACAATGAGGCGGACTGGACTGAGCGCGGGCTGCTGCCGGCAGAGCGCGAGAAGTTGTGCCGAGGTGATCGCCGAGCCGTCGACTTCATGGCGATCGAGGGGTTGGATGTTGAGGGAGCGCTCAAGCGCTTGAACGCGCTGGAGCTTTTTGGGACGATCCGTTCCGAGCAACAAATACAGGCCGCTGGCTACCAATTCTCAACCGTCCGCTCGACGATGCGTCGCGCTAAATCGGTGAGTGCTCGATCGAGTGCGGCGGTCTCAGATTCCACTTTCGCTCCCAATGTAAAATACGTCGTATCGCCGGTAAAGTGATCTTCTTCCCACAGCAGTGTATTGGTCGTTTGATCGACGAATTTCAGATTGACGACCACGTTCAGCCGCCACTCCTCCACCTGCTGTGAGGCGTTATACCGCAGCGCGTCCCGCCGAAACTCCACCAGCTCCCCCTCAAGACGACAATTGGCTCGTTCCTGTGTTGCCGGCCGAAGCAGCCCGGTAAACTGGTAGCGACTGATGATGGCGTTGGTCAGATCCACCTCCATCCGGTGGCGGTAGATCGGAAACCGTTCATTGCCAGTCGTCAGTTGGGTGACGTCGATGCGATTAATGAAGGGTTTGACGTAGATGGTGCGCAAATGGGACGCAATGCCTGCGCGCGCACTGTAGCCGCAACCTGATAGCACTAAGCAGTAAGCACTAAGCAATAAGCAATAGACAACGGGCGACTTCTTAGTGCTGAGTGCTGAGTGCTGGGTGCTGATGGAGCAGACATTCATGCGGAGGGCTGGAGGACTTGAAGGCGCGCCGCCGCTTGAGAAGCCCACGAGGTCTGGCCAAACTCTTCCAGAATCGCTTCGTAGTAAATCACGGCCGAGGCGGGACGCTTGCGGCGCTCATAAAACTGCGCCACCTGATACTCGTGCTCCGCACGCCGCTCTTTGAGCTCTTGCAGCCGCGTGGTGGCATCGGCCGAAAGCTCGCTCTCTGAATACTCTCGCAAGAACGCTTGAAGCTCTCGGATCGCCAAGTCGGTGGGCGATTGATCATAGCCAGGCTTAAATGTGCCTTTCAAGCTCGCCTGAGCGATTTGAAATCGCGAATCATCCACCAGCGGAGAGTCAGGGTAACGGGTAATCACCTGCTCAAATGCGCTGACCGCTTCCTCATAGTCTCCTAGGGCTAAGTGGGCCAGCCCTAGCTTATATTGCGCGAGTTGACCGTATTCGCTAAATGGCCCGTCTTCTACGATGGCCCGAAAAATCTCGATCGCTTTATCCCTCGCCGGAAGGAGGGCGGCGGTGCCCAAGAGCTTGCGCTTTTTGCCCGCGAGGAAGTAGTTGCCCATCTGATACTCGCGCTCTAAGATCTCCTCGACGCGCGTGGTGGAGGGATACGTCTGAATGGTCTTGCGGTATTCCAGAAAGGCCTTGTAATAGTCGCTTTGTTCTTCCCGGCAGCGGCCGATGAAATACTGCGCCTCGGCCGCCTCTCGGGAATCCTTGTACGCCTTGAGCAGCTTGCGGAACTCTTTTTCGGCGCGGTCGTAGTCCTGGCGATTGAAGAACGCTTCGGCAAATGCCAGCTGTTCTTCCGGGCTGTCCTTGACCGCGCCTGCAGGACCGATCCAGCCGGTTTGCGGCGACCAAACCCACGCAGCCCGGGTGAATGGCGTCCCGCTTGTGAGCAGCAGGCAGAGGATCAGAAGAGTGCGAAGAGAGTGCTTCATCGACGGAATCACCATAGCAAATTACCTCGCGAAAGTCAAAGCCGTTGCAGGAATGGCATGATGAAGAAGAGCCACGGGATGGCCAGCACCGTCGTAAACAACCACAGCGCATTCGCCAGCTTGCGGTCCAAGCCGAAGAGCAGCGGGAGCACGAGCGGCGAGACCGCCACCGGTGTTGAGGCTTGCAGCAAGACGGTCAACCGAGGCAGCCCTTGAATGTTGAACAGGCTCACCAGCACCCACGCGACACACGGTGTATAGACAAACTTGATCGCGCTCATTGCTAGGCAGGCCCGCAGCCAGGGACGCGGCGAGTCAAACGTCAGTTGAGAGCCGATCGCCATCAGGTAAATCGCGGTATCCACGGGAATCAGCACGTGATTGAGCCACTCCAAGGGGGCCGGGCGCGCGATCCCCAAGAGGCTCAGCGCGGCCCCAGCGAGCATGCCCAGAAACGGATACAGCCGCAGGTCGCTATTGAAAGCCGTGCCCGGCGCAGAGGAGCGTTCGCGCCGTCCGTACCGTGAGGCGATGCCAAATCCCAGCGTGTAGAAGGCGGGGCTGAAGAACACCAGATAGAGCATGCACAAACCGTAGGCGACTTCGCCAAAGAGGGCAAACGCCGTAAACGCTCCGAGATAGCCGACATTGGAGAAGAGCGCGCACGTCAGAAAGCTGCCGGTTTGCTGCGGGGTGCTGTTGGTGCGCCGCATGTACAGAAAGGCTGGCAGCAGCGTCGAGGAAGAGATCAGAAATCCCAGCAGCGGCAGCAGCCATGGCTCCAGGGTTCGCAGGTCCATGTGCCAAAATAACAGGCACAGCACCACCATCGAGGGACCTTTGACCAGTCCCTGCACTAGTTTGGACGCCCTGGTTTCCGTCAATAGGCCACGGCGGCCGAGCCACCAGCCGGCGGCTAGCGATCCGAGAAACAGCGCGAGGCTTAATCCAATCCGAACGAGCATGAAGTCGTGTGAAGTGGCGTGCCGTCTGTGCGCAGCCGAATCGCTCCCTGCTCTTGAGTCAGATGGACCCGAGCCTTGGTACGCTTAAGCGCCTGCATCGTCTCAGGCGCCGGCAGATGATGCAACTGGCCCACGCTGATGAGGGCAATCTGAGGAGCCACCAGGTCGAACAACTCACGACCTGACTCGCCCAACCGGCTGCCGTGATGCGGCACCTTCAGCACCGTTGAGCGCAACTCAGCACCGCTGCGCAGCAACCACGGCAATCCGGCCTCTTCAAGATCGCCAGTCAGCAGAAAACTGATCTCGCCTTTTGTCATCTTGAGAACCACTGAGTTATCATTGGAAGCCGGGGCCGTTCCTGGCACAAATCCTGAAGGCGGATGGAGCACCTCGATCCTCACCGTCGGATCTGCGTCGATCATCATTCCCTGAATGAGCCGTTCTTCGTGAAGCCGCTGCGCGGCTGCGAGCGCTCGAAGGCGGCGCGCGGACATCCTGTCATCCTGCGCTCCATTCGTCAAGAGCCGACGCACCCGCACCGCCTCGAGCAACGGAATCGCTCCGCCGAGATGATCTTCATCGCTGTGCGTGAGAATCAGGGCATCGACTTGATCAATGCCTTGATGGCGCAGGAATGGTACTAACCGTGTGCGACCGGCCTCTTGCGTGCCGGCGTCCACCACTAGCACCTGTCCGCGCGGGGTGCGAATCACAAGGCAATCGCCGTGCCCCACGTCTAAGACATCCAGGCGGAGCCATCGCGAGTCAAGCCCGTGCTGTACCACATGGGCCCATGCCCAGAGCGCGATGCCAAGCATCCAACAGGCCAGGAGGCGCCCAGTGGTCAGCCGAAATCTGGGGCGATGCAGAGATGCCATCACTAATCCGTAATAGCCAATAAGCAGCGGAATTGACGGATGGCCAACATACCAAGAACTCCCGGGTAGCGCATGGCACCATTGCACGCAGTGGATGGTGGCGGCAAGCAGAAGACTTAAGAGTCCGCGTGTCCAATGCAGGAGCGGCTCACACCATGTGCCGAGCATGAGCAGTCCCGTTCCTATTGCGATGAGTCCGCTCATGAGTGGCGCGATCAGCAGATTCGCCAGCACGGAGACAGGCGAAATAAGATGAAAATGGTAGGCCAAAAGGGGTGACAATCCTAGCCAAATGGCACCGGTGGCAGCCAGGCTCAGCACGACGTAGCGCACAAGCCAACGCGGACGGAGGCTCTGTGTGCGCGGCTCAAGCCAACGACGCCACCGAGGCACCAGAGCCAGCAAACTCGCCACTGCGCCAAATGAAAGTTGAAAACTTGGGTCAAATAGTTGCACAGGCTCGACCCAGAGAATCATCAGTGCCGCTGCTGCGAGCAGGTTCCACCAATGAATCACTCGATCCATCGCCATCGCGCCTAAGACCATCCACGCCATGAGCGTCGCACGCACCACGGGTGGTTGAGCGCCACTGATCAAGCAATAAGCGCCCAACCCTGCCGCCACCGCCGCGAGTCGCAGCCGCCACGGCAAGCCCACGAGACGACAGAAACCTTCTAAGAGGATGGCCACCAGTCCGACGTTAAATCCGCTGATGACCAACAGGTGTACTGTGCCGGTCTCGACAAAGGCCTGCTTGAGCCGTTCATCCAGCGCAACACGCTGCCCGAGCAACACCGAGCGCAATAAACCCACCTCCTCGCCATGAAACACGTGCTCAATGCGCATTTGCCAGCGGTGGCGTACCCACAATGCTAGCCGCATCCACAGCGAACCGCCGTGCTCTAGACGCACGACTCCGTCGTAGGGCTTCACACGCAATATCCCATGGATGCGCTGCCGTGCGAGCGTCGCGCGCCAATCATATTGGCCGGGATTACTGGGGGCAGCGACAAGTGACCAGCGACCGGCAACCAGGACTTCATCACCGTACTGGAGAAGCTCACGGGGTTGGTCGATCGTCGTTCGCACTCGTCCTCGAATCGGTTGCCACCCCACCACCTGCCTGCTCGCCAAAGGCGAGCCGCGAAGCGGCGGTTCGCTTTCAGCGAACCCAGGCGGGTGGTGGGGCCAACCGTCAGCCGTACGCACGTGGCGCAGCGAAAGCACGTACACTTGTTCTATCTCCTTGTCGCTTGTTGCTGGTCGCTGGTTGCTCTCTTCAACTTGACCAGGCTCAAAGAGTTCTATCGGATCACTCACGACCAAACCGTGGAGCATCACCGGCTGCGATTCATTGGGGAGCACTTCTTTGAGTCGCATGTCCGGATGCATGTGCCACACGGCGACGCGCAAGATGCCCAGAGACATCCAGAGCCCAAGCAATCCGATGATTCGCCATGGGAACACGACAAACCGTCTCTCCAGGCACACGAGTATCAGGGCTCCTCCAGCCACCAACATCGCCGCCCCATACCACGGTAACCACGCGGATAGGAGGACCCCAAGACTGAATGCAATTGTGACAGACACCAGTGGTGAGTTCATCGCATTAATCGGGGACAGCCACCGATTTCCTATATAATCGGGGACAGCCACCGATTTTTCTTAGGAGGTCGCCCCGAAGTTCTACGCATCACCCGTCGCTGTAAACGATGCTCTAACTGTTGAACAAACTCTTGAGTTCCTAGAGGACGACTGACATGAATCTCTTGCTCAATGTGTTTAATATCATGGGTGTCTTCGTCATCTTCAAGATACGTACGCCAATCTCCAACCAGACCTCTAAGGATCTCGTCGTCAGAGACCAACGGATCGGTGTTCACTTCACCGACGTGCCATCCCGCGCTTGACCAACGATATTGCCAGGGGAAATGGACGATGCCTGCACGTACAGGGTTTCGCTCCACATACCGAACCGCTGCAAGCAGATAATGTTCATCAAGCACGCTGGACCCAAATCGCCCCTGCCACAAATGGCCTGCCCATCCCTCTCGCTTGTTGATTCGTCGGGTATAGCGCACGTGGGCGTCTGAAAAACATTGGGCCAGAGAATCCTCTTGTTGAGGAACCGCGATAAGGTGCACGTGATTGCGCATCAGACAATAGGCCCAGATGGTCACCCTGTGCCGTTTGCAAGCTTTGCGGAGTAAGGTGAGGTAGAACGCGCGATCTGCATCGTGGAAAAAGACATCCAGACGCCTATTTCCACGCTGCACCACATGATGTGGCATCCCCGGTACGACGATTCTTGGCAGCCGAGCCATCTTGTATACCTCCTGTTCACACGGTTTCTAAAAAAAGACGCAGGAGAGAGCATCACTCTCCTGCGTCTTAGGTTGTCGCTTGAAAAAGATTGTTCCTCTTAGCTACCCAACTTTCCTTCTACAGAAGTTGCTTTGGAAATCGGTGGCTGTCCCCGATTTAATGTGGAGGCTGGAGGGTGAGGATCACGTGGCGCAGGACGGTGTCGCGATCTTGCGGGGCGATTTCCACAAACCGCAGGCCGGCTTCGATCGAGCGGCGGCGCTCGCTTTTGCCGATCGTCTCATACTGTTCGCTCCAGACGATCTCGCCGATAAAATTGACCGGCCGCTCCAAGCCGGGCAGCTTCAGGGCCACTTGCAGACGGGTGCCAGCTGGAAGTGCTTGCTCGGTAAAAATACAGATCCCGCCGCCCCCAACCCCCTTCGTGACCGTCTCTTTCGCTGTGCCGCTAGGCAAGATGGTATAGGTGACGTCAAGCCGCGTATCTAATCGGACGAATTTCCGCCGTTCCTCCATGTGTCGGAGGTCTCCTCGATTTGTCCTTGCTCGTATAAGGTAAATCGGATTTCTCGTAAAAATCGCGAGGGTTGCATCAGCAGACCTGCCCCTCGGACGCTTAAGTCAATGAGCGGATGAGTGAGGTAGAGCTCATCTTTGGCGCGCGTGGTGGCCACATAAAAAATGCGCCGCTCTTCCTCTTCCCCGCTCTCCTCGCGCAGCGCCATGTCTGAGGGAAACGCCCCTTCGCACATGCGCATCACGAACACCACGCGCCACTCAAGCCCCTTGGCCTGATGGATGGAGCTGAGAATCAGCCGTTCGGTATCCGTCGAGCCGGCCGGCCCGACTTCTTGCCCATAGAGCTCCCCCAGCAGGATCAATTCGGAGAGGAGGCTACGCAGGCTGCGATAGGACCGAGCAAACACCGCCAGTTGCTGTAAATCCTCCAGACGGGTCTGATAGCCCTCATAGTGAACTCGCAAATAGTCCGCATAGCCGGTTTCCACGATCGCCTGAACGAGTTCTGCGGGAGAACGATCTTCCACCAGGGCCTGCAACGCGCGCAGATCATGTTGGAAGCGCTTGAAATAAGATTGCGCCGCAGAAGGCAGCATGGCTCCAAGAGATCCATCCAGGAGGGCGGTGAGTGGATGCGTTGTCTGGGCAATGCGGTCCCACAACCGGGCCGCGGTGGCGGGCCCAATGCGCGGCAGCATGAGCCACAACCGCCGCCAGGCGATTTCATCGAAGGGGTTGTCCAACACCTTCAGATACGCCACCACATCCTTGATGTGGGCTTGCTCAAAGAAGCGCACGCCGGAGCGCACCTCATACGGAATGTTTCGCTTGATTAATTCGGCTTGCAGCATGGAGGAGTGCGCATGCGCTCGGTAGAGGACCGCCATGTCCTCCAGTGGCACGCCCTCATCGCGCAACTGCAGAATCCGTTGGGCGATGAATGCCGCCTCTTGATACATGTCGCTGACCGGCAGCACGATGGGCAAGCCGCCGCGTGTGCGCTGAGCCGTGAGCGTTTTGCGATACTGACGCTGGTTGTGCAGAATGCTGGCGTTGGTGAACTGAAGAATCTCCGGCGTCGAGCGATAGTTCGCCTCCAGCTTGAAGATTTCGGTGCCGGGGTTTCGCCCAGTGAATTTCAGAATGTTGTCGTAGTTCGCCCCACGAAACTTGTAGATACTCTGACAGTCATCACCCACGACCATCAGGTTGTGGCCGTTATGGGCGGCGATGCGCTCGACGATCTCGGCCTGCATCGTGTTGGTATCCTGGTATTCATCCACCAATACCCAGTGGAATTGAGCGCCGAGCCGTTTGGCAATCTCCGGATGATCGGCCAGCAGCGTCCACCAACACCCGAGCAGATCATCATAGTCGAGCGCGTTGGCCGCGCGCTTTTTCACCTGATATCGCGCGCCGATGCGCTGCAGCTCCTCGAGCCACTGATAAAAATGCGGAGTGCGCTCCTCGACGACCGCGCTCAAGGGACGCCGGGTGTTGAAGGCAAAACTGAGCAGATCTTGCACGATCGCTGGGCTGGGAAATCGCTTTGCCTCAATCTTGACCTTGGCGTCGGTCACGCACACCTTGAGCAGTTCGCGGCTGTCTTCTTCATCCAGGATGGAGTAGTTAGGTTGCAGCCCCACCAGCGTGCCATATTGGCGCAACAAGCGGTTGCCGATGGCGTGAAACGTCCCGCCCCAGACTTTGCCGACATCGCTACCGGTGAGCGTTTCGACGCGGCTGAGCATTTCCCGCGCGGCCTTGTTGGTGAAGGTGGCCAGGAGAATCTGCGAGGGCTGTAGCCCTTTCATCATGAGGTAGGCCACGCGATAGGTGATCGTGCGCGTCTTGCCTGAGCCGGCTCCGGCGATCACGAGTTTCGGGCCGTTGCCGCATGTCACTGCGGCGCGCTGGGCGTCGTTGAGATCATGCGCTAGATCCAGCTGGATGGATGAGCCTGGTGAAGAGGATTGAAGCGTAAAGGTCCGCGTCATCCCACCCCCTGTTACGTATCCTTACGGCCCTTTAAGGCGTCCTGGAATGCGCGGGTCGCCTGTCCCAGCGCGCGCCCGACTTCCGGCAAGCGTTTGGGACCGATGACCAACAGCGCGATAATAAAAATCACGAGTAGTTCTGATAAGCCCAGATTGCCCATCAGGGTGATCTCACCGTCACGTAGGGCTCCAACAGTTCATACGTCTTGGCCCCGATCCCTTTCACGCGCGAGAGGTCCTGGGATCGTCGAAAGGGGCCGTGCGCCTCTCGCTCGGCTACAATCCGCCTGGCAAGTGCCGGACCTACTTTCGGCAGCCGCTCCAATTCTGCGACATCGGCTGTATTAATGTCAACTTGCCGTGCGGCACGTAGCGCAGGCTCCCATGGCGCGGTTTGAGCAATCGGTGGTGCTCCTCTGATGATCAGTAGAGGTCTCTGGCGCTGCCACCCTAATACTCCTAAGCCGCTCAGGGCGATGAGTCCGACCGCCGTCAACACCGGCATATCTTGCCGAGTCAACCACATCGTCTACATCACAATATTGACGAGCCGTTTCGGGACGATGACCATCTGCTTGATGGCCTGGCCATCGAGGAATTTCTTGACGGCGGCATCCGAGAGCACGCGCGCCTTCAGCTCTTCTTCGGTTGAGGCCGAGGGCACCGTGACGCGCGCTCGAACTTTGCCGTTGACCTGCACCACTAGGATCACTTCTTCGGTTTCCAAGGCACCCGCGTCATAGCTCGGCCAGGAGACCGTAGAGAGCCGCTCCCGATGCCCTAACCGTTCCCAGAGCTCTTCGCAGATGTGGGGGGCAAACGGTGCCAGCAGGATCACGAGGGTTTCAAACGCTTGTCTGAGCGTCGTTCGGGGTTGAGGGCTCTGGGCTGAGGACTTGCGGGTTGACTGCACCTCATCTTCTAACGTGTTCAAGAGCTCCATCATTGCCGCAATTGCGGTATTGAGGCGAAGTGTTTCAATATCCTGGGTCACTCGTCTGATGGTGTCATGGAGTTTTCGATGCAGTGCTTGGCTGACGGGAGGTTCATCCCCAACGATTTCATTGAGGCGCCAGAGCCGGTTAAGAAACCGATCCGTCCCCTCGATGCTACGGGTGCTCCAGGGCTTCACCGCCTCAAGAGGCCCCATAAACATTTCATAGAGCCGGAACGCGTCCGCCCCGTGCGCGCTGATCACATCATCCGGATTAACCACATTGCCGCGGGACTTTGACATTTTTTCGCCATCTTCACCTAAGATCAGTCCCTGATTAATGAGCTTCTGAAACGGTTCCGGCGTCGAGACCAGCTTCAAATCGCACAGCACCTTGTGCCAAAAGCGCGCGTAGAGCAAATGCAACACCGCATGTTCGGCTCCGCCGATGTACAGATCCACCGGCATCCAATAGCGCTCCTTCGCCGCCTCCCATGCGTGTCGCTCATTGCGCGGATCCAGATAGCGCAAATAGTACCAACAGGAGCCGGCCCATTGGGGCATTGTATTGGTTTCGCGCTCGGCGGCTCCTCGACAACTCGGACAGGTTGTCTTGACCCACTCCTTCGCGTTAGCAAGAGGAGGCTGCCCGGTGCCTGTGGGCTTGAAATCCGCCACCTCAGGCAGGAGAAGCGGTAAAGCCGACTCCGGCAACGGCACAGCCCCGCAGCGAGCGCAATGCACGATGGGAATGGGTTCCCCCCAATAGCGTTGGCGTGAGAAGAGCCAGTCGCGGAGTTTGAAGTTGACCGCGCGCGCGCCCTGCCCTTGGCTCGCAAGCCACTCCACAATCTTGCCGCTGGCTTCCTCGCTGCGCAGCCCGGTAAACGCTCCTGAGTCATGCATGCGTCCTGGCTCGGTATACGCCTCAGTCAAGCCGACGAGCTCTAGCGGTCGATCCTCAGGTAGGATCACGAGGCGCACATCGAGTCCGAACGTCAGCGCAAATTCTAGATCCCGCTGATCGTGAGCTGGTACCGCCATGATGGCGCCAGTCCCGTAACTGGCCAAGACATACTCGGCGATCCAAATGGGAATGCGCTCATTGTTCACCGGGTTGACAGCGAAGGCGCCGGTAAATGCTCCGGTTTTGTCTTTCGCGAGTTCCGAGCGTTCCAACTCGCTCTTGCGCGAAGCCGCTGCCTGGTATTGCTCGACGATTTCTCGACGATTCGGATGGGTGACGAGGGAAACCAACGGGTGCTCAGGAGCTAAGACCAGATAGGTGGCGCCGAAGAGCGTATCGGGCCGAGTGGTGTAGATTTTCAACTCCAGCGCGCTCTCATGCTGGCGAATTCGAATGCCATCCACAAGAGTTGCCGGCACGGCAGAGGCCTTCACCTCCAGGTGAAACCAAACGTCGGCACCCTCGCTCTTGCCGATCCAATAGCGCTGCATCTCCTTGATATGCTCGGGCCAGTCGAGCGTCTCGAGTTCACTCAGCAACCGTTCGGCATAGGCGGTAATCTTCAACATCCACTGGCGCACCGGCTTGCGTTCCACCGGATGGCCTTTGCGTTCGCATTTCCCGTCGATGACCTCTTCGTTCGCCAGCACCGTTCCGCACGACGCACACCACCAAACGGGTGCCTCCGCCATGTAGGCCAGCTGGCGTTCATAGAGTTTGAGAAAAATCCACTGGGTCCATCTGACATAGGCAGGATCGGTCGTGTTAATCTCCCGGTCCCAATCATACGCAAAGCCCAGACGCGTGATCTGTCGTTTGAATGTTTCGATATTCTGGCGGGTGGTCACTGCAGGATGCGTGCCGGTTTCAATGGCATATTGCTCAGCCGGCAGCCCGAAGGCGTCCCACCCCATCGGATGGAGCACATTGAAGCCGCGCATACGCTTATAGCGCGCGACGATATCGGTGGCCGTGTAGCCTTCAGGATGTCCGACGTGGAGTCCGGCGCCGGAGGGATAGGGGAACATGTCGAGCACGTAGTATTTCGGACGAGGATCCCCGTCGAGGGCGCGAAACGGCCGCTCCGCCTCCCAGCGGTGCTGCCATTTCGGCTCGATCTGTGTAAACGGGTAGGATGCGGGCAACTTGCTTATGCAGCGGGCGGGATGGCCGCTCCTGTACTTAAGACGGTCTTCGCGTCCACGTAGAAGCGGATGTAGGCGGAAAGGAGCGCAAAACCGATGTAAAGGCTCGCCACCATCCCGAGCACATTGCTCACAATCGAAATAACGCCTGAGATGGCCTCACCGGCGAAGCTGCCAAGCCATTCCACTAATCCAAACGGTAGCCAGATCCCATATGAAATGAGGCCAGCGAGCAGGCCAAGGCCCGCGATCTTCCACCATTGGCCTCGGCTGACGCGGAAGCTTTGCTTGAGTCCCCCAATTGGTCCATGGCCATCTGCCACAATGGCGATCAACCAGAAGGACAAGCGAACCAATAACCAAATCAACACCACCACAATCCCTAGCCCAAGCACCAAGCCGAGAATTCCCAGCACCACGTCCAACCACGTTGGGGCAAGGTTCGCTAACGCCGTGACCGCCGCGACGATCAGGATCCCGATGAGAACAAATGCCACGAGGCCAACTAGCGATACCCCCATCGCCCCCAGAAGGCGTACGAGCGAACGATTGGCTGATGCAAAAAAATCGGCGATCGAGGCCTGACCGCTGATCACCCGCCGAGCCAAGTAACCGATCTGTCCTCCATTGATCCAATTGCTGGCCACAATGAGAATCAGCATGGCAGCGAGCAACAACGGCCACGCTCGGCCAAACCACTCCTCCGCCAACTGATCTTGACGAGAGGCCTCGGCCTGAGCGGCTTGCGCCTGCAGATCCGGCGCCGCCAGGACTGCTGCGGGTTCTTCGGTTGGAGGAGTTGGTGAATCGGCGGTGGAGAGTTGCCCGAAGAGGTCGCCGGTCCCTGCTTCAGGAGATGTTGGCGTCGCATCGGGCGCATCTGTGGAAGGCGTCTCAGCCGGAGCGGACTCCGTGGGCGCAGGAAGGGGAGCAAAGGCCGGACGCTCTTGGAACAGCTCAGTTGGTGGACGGGTCAACATGACTCCGAAAAATACCAGTGCCAGCACGATGGCCCAACACCCCACAAACACGCCGATACCCGCCCAACTCTTGCTGGCTGCGGCGAACCCTGCTTTAATCGAGCGCCCGATACTTGGTCCCATGCACCCTCCTTAGGTTAGTTCATATACCACACTATCATACGGCCATGACTGGAAATAGTCGAGCAAACTCGGCGGTGGAGCCCCACTGGCAGAGCCCATGCACCGGCAACCCCGCCCCGGTGGGGGCGACATCCCGTCCTCCCATTAGCTGCTGCACGAGCGTGCCGCCCCCCGTTCTTGCTTTCGCAAGAAAAGTAGAGGGGCGCAATGACGGGAGTCAAGCGACTACGGCGCGGGCTCCACGAGACACCCTCGTGTGCGACACCAGTCCTCTAACCACAGCGAGATTGCGCTGATCTTCATGTTCTGATGTTTTCGGCGTTTCAAGGATTAGCGGCAGATCGCGCAGCCGGGGGTGATTGACGATCCGGCGAAACGCCTCAAGACCGATATGCCCCTGGCCAATATGCCAGTGCCGATCGACGCGTGAATCAAACGGCGCTTTCGAATCATTCAGATGAATCAGCTTCAGATGCGTCAGGCCGATGATCCGATCAAAGTCGGCGATCATGCCTTCGAGCCCTTCTGCCGTATGAAGGGCATACCCGGCTGCGAAGAGATGGGCGGTATCGAGACAGATCCCCACGCGCTCCTTGACCTTGACCTGCTTGCGAATCGCCGCGAGTTGCTCAAACCGGTAGCCTAAGCCCTGCCCGGATCCGGCGGTATTCTCAAGGAGAATTTTTACTGGTGCTCGACAATGGGCCAAGGCCTGCGTGAGCGCCTGGGCCACACGAACGATCCCCGCCTCCTCTCCTTGACCTTTGTGACTCCCCACATGCGTCACCAGGTAGTCCGCCTGCAGCAGCGCGGAGCGCGCATACTCTTCTTGGTAGAGCCGCGCAAAGAGCCTCCAGCGCGACGGTTCAGGTGAGGCCAGGTTGATGATATAGGGCCCGTGGATTGCCAGCGGCTCGATGCCGGCGTTCCGTCGCGCGTGGTGAAACTGCTCGGCTTGCGCCTGCGGAATTGGAACCACTCGCCCTCCGCGTGGGCTGCGGCTGAAAATCTGCATGGTCGTGCACCCGAGCCGTTTGGCCCGGGCCACCGCCTCAAGCAGCCCTCCTGCAATGGGAACATGGACTCCTAACCGCATCGTCGACTCATGCATCGTCGATTCATTGACACGTCGAAGCGCGCAATGTTATAGTTGGTCACTGGGGGCAGTAGCTCAGTTGGGAGAGCGCCGCAATGGCATTGCGGAGGTTCGAGGGTTCGATCCCCTCCTGCTCCACCAGTTCTTTCAGGACGGTGAATTCGTAGGATGGCACATCTCCGTCGGCAAGGACGCCGTGGAACGCATCAGTCGTGTCTTGATCTTCATGAGTGCCTGCCTCCAACACACTCTCCCCAATGGCTTGAGGCTGATGTTGTCGCAAGAGCAACACAAAGAACCTGATCATGCGCGGATCTGTATTTGCAAAACCCAGCTGTCTTGCCGCGGGATACTTGGCTCCTTCACAAATGTAGAGAATTCCGCGTTTTCGTAAGATCATCGCCCGATGGTTCAATTCCGGAGGATAAGATTGGCCGCGCATGATGGTCTTATCCTAAGCACAGCAGCGTCGTAAGTCAAGGATGCGCTTGACCTTACCGAGGCTTAACGATACGATACAGCCACGATGAAATTCTTCAAACAGACACGTGTCACGATGATGCTTTTTGCACTTATATCGATTACTGTCGGCATAGCTGAAGCCGCTCACGTTAACGTGATCGAGCTGGATAACCGCATCATCAGCCCGGTGACACAGCAGTACATTACGGATGCCATCGAACGCTCAGAATCGGATGGCGCCCTCTGCTTGATTATCCAGCTCGATACTCCAGGCGGCTTACTCGAATCCACACGGGCAATTGTCAAGCGGATGATGAACGCCAAGGTGCCCATTGCCGTGTATGTCGCGCCCTCAGGCTCGCGCGCCGGCTCAGCCGGCGTGTTTATCACCCTGGCCGCGCATGTGGCGGCCATGGCGCCTTCCACGAACATCGGCGCTGCGCACCCTGTCACTGTTGGCGAAGGAGGCGGGGCGGTTAAAAAGCTCATTAAGCGCATCAAATCCAAGGATTCCGAAGAGATCATCGAAGAAGCGCAGGACCCGATGGCTGAGAAGACCCTCAACGATACGGTGGCATGGGTGACCACCATCGCGAAAGCGCGCGGACGCAATGAGGCTTGGGCTAAGCGAGCCGTCACCGAGAGCGTCTCGGCGACTGAAACCGAGGCGCTCAAGGAGGACATCATTGATCTCATTGCCTCCGATGTCCCCGACCTCCTCACGCACATGGATGGCCGAACCGTTGAGATGGCGGGCGTGAACGTGGAGCTCCGCACGAAAGATGCCCAGACTGTGGCGATTCCCATGACCAAACGCCAGGAGTTTCTCGCGGTCATCACCAACCCGAATGTCGCGTATTTGCTCATGCTCTTAGGGACGCTGGGACTCATTTTTGAATTTACGCATCCTGGAATTGGTTTTCCTGGAATCGCAGGGCTCATCTGCATCTTGCTAGCATTTTATGCGTTTCAGACACTGCCGGTCAGCTATGTGGCTATTGCCCTGCTGGTTCTGGGCATCGGTCTGCTCATCGCGGAGATTAAAATCATCAGCTATGGGCTCTTGGCCGTTGGAGGTGTGATTTGCCTCACCCTCGGCAGTCTGATGCTCTTTGAATCGCCTGATCCCAATATTCGCGTGTCGCTCAATGTCATTATTCCGACGGTCGCAACGCTCGCCGCGATGATTCTTTTTGTCGTGCAACGCGCAATGAGCGCGCAGTCTCAACCGGTCAAGACAGGCGCTCAGGGACTCTTAGGAGAAATCGGCGTGGCATCGACCACCCTAAATCCTGATGGCAAGGTGTTCGTGCATGGAGAAACGTGGGACGCCACCAGTTCGCGGTCAATCGCCAAGGGACAAAAAGTGCGCGTCGTGCGTGTCGAGGGGTTGCACCTGTTTGTGGAGAAATTGTAACGAGAGAAGGAGGCGCTGATGTTCTCGCTCGTCAGTTGGATCACCCTCCCCATGATTCTGGGGGTCTTCTGGCTCATGAACTGCATTAAAATCTTGAATGAGTTTGAGCGAGGGGTAATCTTCCGGCTCGGCCGTATGACCCCGGAGCCGCTTGGACCAGGACTCAAGCTGATTCTCTACCCGATCGACCGGCTGGTGCGTCCCGACCGCGATGCCGGGGTGCTCGACCAGCTC
>CAYNXT010000008.1:0-23401 GCA_964401235.1 uncultured Planctomycetales bacterium | reverse complement strand
GCTTCGAGGTCGTTGGTGCGCAGCACGATAGCCCCAGGCGCGTGTGGGCTGGCCGAGGTGCAGTAGGCGTATTCGAGATTGATGCCGGCCTCGGTCAGGCGCTCGGCGATCGTGGCCAGTGCGCCGACTTCGTTCGGGACTTCCATCAGGACCACGTCGCGCGCCTGCACCATCGCGTGCATTTTTGACAACACCTGCTCTGCCGCTTTCGCCTGGTCGACGACCATGCGCACGATCGCGTAGTCCACGGTATCCATGATCGCAAGGGCGAGGATGTTGATGTGCGCTTTGGCAAGCGCCTGGCATGTGCGGGCGAGCATGCCAGGCCGGTTGTCCAGAAAGACCGCTAGCTGGGTCTGAATCGAGACCGAAGACTTGTTAGAAGCCATCTGTTCTGACATGGTTATCCTCTGTGGCTCTGTGGAACTCTGTGGTTCTGTGGTGTCTTCCGAGCATGGTGGCGTTTAAAACTTGTCCACGCTGTCAGGGCCGCGCGTTCTGAGGGATAGCGACCGCTGAAGCATGGGATGCCATCGACCGACACAATGAGATGCCAGCGCAACGGCCCGCGCAGCTCTCGCTGAAGGCGCGGCGCATAGGTGCGCTGATGCAGGACCGCAGGCGGCAAGGCTTTTCCCGACGGCGCGGGCTCAATCACGCGCCCGTTGGAAGCCGCCTCGAATGAGAAGAGTCTTCGGAGAGTAGCAGGGGGCTCGACGAACTCGATACCGACGTCAAAGAGAAACGGGGGACTTTCGCGCAGATCCAGTCGCTGCACGACCCACGCGACCCGCCCGGTGCATTCGACCATGCGCGAGCGCCTGAGCGCTTGAGTCGCCTCTGAGCTCAGCTGCATGCGCACGAGCGAGCGAACTTCCAAGGGGGTTTCTTCAAGCCGCAAACACACGCCGCCTGAGCTGACATTGACGCTTTGAGGAACCTTCGACGCGCGCGGATGGACCACGTTCACTGCAAAACGCAGCGGAGCCTCCAGGCGCGAAAAGCGCCTCCGTTCTTGCGCGAGAGTTCTCATGGACCTCATTTTAGCGTAGAATGCGTGCCATGGCAAAGCCTCTGCCCCTCGTTTAGCCCATAGCTTAGTGACGCTCATCCCAAAACCCTTAATGCGGGTGACGCCGGAGGTCGGGCGCCCACAGCGCGGAGCCCCGCCAAGGGTGGGACGAGCACGGTGGGCTGCCGCAGGCGGCAGGACCCGCTCGGATGGTTTTGGGATCGCTCTAGACAATCACCTGTTGAAGCCACGCCTTGTCTTCATCTGACAGTGGTAACTGCGACGCGATCTGATGAGCCTGCGGGCTCATTTTCTTCCAGGTCTTTTGCACGACCTCCCGCATCTTTTCATCTGGGGTTTTCTGTCGCAGGTCGGCGAATTGGGTTTCAAGAAACACCAGGCAGAGCGCGTCTTCCAGGACTTGGACTTCGGGGTCAGTGCCGAGCTGCTTCTTTAAGATGAGTGATCGGACGCGCTGGATGGTTGCCTCGTCGTAGCCAAGAGCTCGCATTTCCTCTTCCACCTTTTGCGCATGGAAGGTTTTCAGCGTCTCGCGCCAGCGCAGATACCCGCGCCGATTGCGCTCGTACTGATCACGAGGGATCATCCAGCGGCAGACGTGTTGGCCGCGCGCGGCGATGCGCAGCGGCTCTGACGCATTCGGGGCGAGTCGCGCCACCCATGCGCCTAAGCGCTGCGCGTAGGCAAGCTCATGCGGAACAGGTTGGCCCTCGACGAGAATCTGGTGGGGATCCGCGCTATTGAGCTCGTCGAGACGCGCCAAGAGCTGTTGGAGCCGTTCGGTGGTCATGGAGCTCCTTCAACGCGTGGAGAACCTTATCGGTGTGGCCATCAACGCTCACCTTGGGAAAGATGCGCGCGATGCGGCCGTCTGGGGCGATCAGGAAGGTGGTGCGCTCAATGCCCCAATAGGTCCGGCCATACATCGACTTTTGCTTGTAGACGCCGTAGGCCTTGCACACGGCGGCATCAAGATCGCTCAACAAGGGAAAGCTCAACTGGAACTTGCCCGCAAACCGCTGGTGAGAACTCACGCTATCCCGACTCACGCCCAACACGACCGCTCCGGCTTTCGCCAACTCCGTGCGATGATCTTGGAAGCTGCAGGCTTCCTTGGTGCAGCCGGGGGTGTCATCCTTAGGATAGAAATACAGCACGACGGCCTTGCCACGAAATCCTGCCAGGGAGACGCTCCGCTCATCACCGGATTGCAGCGAGAATGAGGGGGCGAGGTTCCCTTCGCACAGGCTCATCGCGTCTCCTTGAGCACGGCCACGAACTCTTCGAACATCTGTGGTTGGATGCCCCCGGCTAGCGGCACGCCGTTCATCACGTAGGTTGGCGTGCTGGTGATATTGGCCTTCGCCCCTTCAGCGATGTCGCGTTTCACCGCTTCAAGGCCCTGCCCTGATTCCATGCAGGCGCGGAATTGCGTCATATCCACGCCGAGCCGCTGCAGGTCTGCATCGAGCTGGTTCAATGGATACTGGGTGCCCTTTTCGAAGAGCAGATCATGAAACGGCCAGAATTTACCTTGGAGATGCGCGCACTCCGACGCCGCCGCCACGGTGCAGGCGCCAGGATGCACCATGCGGTTGACCCGATCGTTACAGCTTGAATCCAGCGGATAATGCTTGAACACGAACCGGGCGTCGTTGCGATGGCCGGCCAGAAGAATCGTATTCATCTTCGCGGCGCGTTGGCAGGCCGGGCAGAAAAAGTCGCTGAATTCGATGATCTGCAGAAACGCTCCAGCCGGGCCATGGCTCGGATCACCGTCCACGCTGACATTCACGCGAGGCTGGCGGGAGAGATACTCACGAATCTGCTTGCGCGCAGCCCCGAAACTGCCCTGACTCACGAAGGTCGTGGACGCATGCGCACCCACCGCCCCCAGCGTCCCCACCACCAGCAGGCCCCAAAACAGCCCCACTGCCGGCCGGCTGGGCGATGGCCACAAGATGCCAAGTGAGCGTCCCACCCCACCTAACGCAACAGACCACGGCCGCCCGAGCGAGCAGGCTGAGATCAGCAGCAGCATGAAATTAATGCCGTAGGTGAGCAGGCAAAACACACAGTAATAACGAATCACGGTGATCATGACGATGAGCAAGGCGACATCAATGGCCACAAACAAAAGACAGATACCAAAGATCAGCGTCATGGCATCCGAAGCCAGCTCAACCGATTGTCGAGCCAACAAGGCAAGCCCCAGAATCAGTAGGTACCCCAGCATCCCCCAGATCGCTAGCGGCATCCCAAGAAAGGAGCCCCAGCTGCCGGCGGTCACCGCGTGACAATTCAACACACCGCTGCCACTGCACACCGGTCCCCCGAGCAACTCTCCCCGGAGGAGTCCTAAATGAAGGTAGAAGAGATAGCCGGCCAATCCCAATCCGACCAGGCCAAGGAAGAGACACCAGGAGGCACCACGCTCAGGCCGCATAGGAGCTATTTAACCGGTCAGGCCTGTAAAAGTCAACTTGAACCTTAAAATCACTTAAAAAACTTGACAGAATCATGGAGCATGTTAGACTTTCCCCAACATAGGAGGTGGGAATGGGAAAGCGTATTGGGTTATTGGCCAGCCTGCTTGCCCTGGTTGCAGTGGTGACGACTTCTCCGGCGGTTGGGGAAGCGGCGGATGATGTCATTACGTTGTCACTCACCAAAGAGTACACGGCAAGCCCCTGGACCAATGAAATGGGCTACTCCAGCAGAGCGTTCGGAAAGCTCGGTTTCGGCTTGAAGAACCTCTTGTTGGGTTGGACCGACCTGTTCGTCGAACCGAAGGAAGCGATGGATGGCGGTGAGAACGTGCTCAAGGGCATCGGCGTTGGGGTCAAGGACGCCGTCGAAAATACCCTTGGTGGCGCCGTTCACATTGTGACCTTCTTCCTGCCCCAAATCGACGCTCCTCTTCCTGAAGGCGGGACTCAGGTACTGAGTTAATCGTCCTGTTTGCTCCACCAATTTGACACCCCTCTGACTTCACGTCAGGGGGGTGTTTGTTTTGAGTAGCCGCAGGAACCCGCACACCAACAAACTCACACCAAAAGCACACACCACTGTCGCACCCGTAGGCAGATCCCACACGTAGGACGCTCCCACGCCGACGACGCTGGTCAGGGTGCCGACCGTCCACCCCAAAAAGAGCCGCTGACTAACCGTGTGGCCAAGCAGCACCCCGCACACCGCCGGAACGATGAGAAAGGAAAAGACTAACAGCACGCCGGCCATTTCCACTGAGCTGGTCACCACGAAGCCAAAGGTGGCATAGAAGAGAAAATCCCACCAGCGCACACGCAAACCCTGCGCAAATGCTCCTTCAGGATCCTGTGAAATGGCCAGTAACGGCCGGCGCACCAGCCAATGAAGCAGACCAATGGCGGCATAGAGCCATGCGATCTTGCTAATTTCTCCCCATTCGACAAAGAGGAGGTGGCCGACCAACAATGCCTTGAGCTCTTCCCCGCCTTCCGGCGCGCGGCTGAGCACCAGAATGGCCGCCGCCGCAGCGACCGCATAGACGACACCGATGAGCGCTTCTTGGGGGACGGCCGGCTTGCGCAACCGCGTTGCGGCAAAGATCGCGGCCCCCAAGATGGTAAAGGTGAGCGCGATCCAATACCCGGCTGTTGAGTGCAGGCCGAATCCCCAGAGAAAGGCCAATGTCGCGCCAAACGCCGCCACTTGGGCCAGAGCGAGATCGACAAAAATCACCCCGCGCTCGACGACATGCAATCCCAGATAGGCATGGATACCGGTGAGGATGAGGCAGGCAACAAAGGGTGCTGCCATGAGCTGAAGAAACTCCCTCATTGCAACGCGTTGACGAGTTGGCTGACATCATAGTCGATCATCGCGAGGTAATCCGAACAGGTTGGAAGTTCCGCCACGTTTTGACACAGTAGGATAATCTTTGAGCCGGTCCGTTTGGCGATCGACTCAGGCGTCTGTCGAGGAAAATACGAGGCTCGAATGATCGCCGGAATGTGGCGTTCGGCGATATAGCCCTCTAAAAACGCCACGTGTTTCGGAGTCGGCGGAATCCCTGGCTTTGGCTCGAGGTGCTGTTCCATCTTACACCCAAGAAACTTCATGAGGTACGGCCATGCTCGATGATCACCGACCAATTCACGTCCTTCAAACGGTTGAACTTGCTGTTTCCAGTGAACGATTCGCTGATCAAGTTGGCGAGTCCAGGCGCGCATGCGCTCATCAAACAGCGCCGCATGCGCAGGGTCAAGCTCAGCTAACTTCTCCGCAATCGCCTTCGCCATGATGATGGCATTGTTCGGATCGACCCAATAGTGCGGGTTGCCGTAGAGGTGGATGTCGCCTTGCGCCCGGCTGAGCGGCCCGGTCGGCACTTCAAGCAGATTGATCCCGCGGGAAAGATCGAGTTCTCCTGCCTCGCCGGGAAAGACGCGCCGGTTGCCGGCGGCGTCGAGTAGCGGCCAACGCCAGAGCTCCAAATCCAACCCGGCGTGCACGAACAGATCCGCCCGTTTGACCTTGACCACATCGCTCGGTTTGGGCTCGATGAAGTGCGGATTGAATTTCGGTGACGCAATCGCCGTTACGTCGACGCGCTCGCCTCCGATTGTTTTCACCAGATCCGCGAACGTCGACAGCGTCGCCACCACCCGCAGCTTCTCCGCAGCGAATAGCGGTCTCGCACCAATCGCGGTAAGCAACCCTAGAATGACTAACCGTCTTCCAATGAATTTCATTTTTCAGTATCCTTGGATGTTATCGGCTTTTTATCTCTCACTAACCACTAGCCACTATCCACTAATCACTCATCACTGTAACTGGTGCTTATGCACTCCAATGGCCACCGTGCCTTGCAGGAACACGGTGTTGTCATCGCCGCCTAACGCAAAGTCGGTGTGACGATACTGCAGCCGCCAGCGAGCGAACTCGCTTTGGTAGAACGTCAGGTAGCTTGACCAAGCCGTGTCGGCATGACGAACACGACGAGCTGGGTTCAGATCGATCGGCTCGACATAGTCAAACCGTCCCCCAAGACCAAACCGCGGCGTGAGTCGATAATCGACCAAAGAATAGAGCCCCCAGGGATTATTTTGGAAGAGGGTCTTGGTGCCATCCTCGGCCACGCTGAGCGACTCGTCGCGGTCTTGGAGATAGAGTTCGTTCTGCCACTTAAGCTTGTTGGTTGGTGTCACAAAGCGCGTGAGCGTTGCGTCCAATCCAAGCGCATTGACTTCGAAGCCGGAGTCCGCATCTTTTGATCCGACAAGGTACGTGCCACCGATCTCAAGATTCGACACGTCGGAAATGTCCCAGAAGTTCTTCAGATGCGTGTAGAACGATGGGCGGCGTCGGGTTCCGCCAAACAACGTCCCCCCTTCCCCTACACCGCCTTCCATGACCCCCGCAGTCAGTTCATGCGTCAGCGCGGTCCAGGGTGCAGGCAGAAAACCTGAGAGCTCCACGCCAGTGCGCGAGAGCCCTTCCGCTCCGAGATACCGCTCGACAACGCGTGGCTCATCGACTGTGTCCAACGAGTCTCGATGGAGTGGGCTGGCTTTGCCGACCTTTGGGCGCAGCCGACCGATGCGGGCCTTGATCTGGGCCGGCAGTCCCCAGTGGGTGATATACGCTTCTTCAAGGCCGGCCGCTTCAAAATCCGAGAAGGTCGCGGTCACATCCAACCGGGAGTAGGGGTCGATCGGATGGCCGAGCACCAGTTCGACCTCTCGCGCGCTGAGCTTATCATTCCCCTCGCCATCCGCTGAACTTTCGGAGAACTGGCCGACAACATCCGCCAGCACGCCGATCTCCGGATTAAACGCGGAGAGGTTCGCACCTCCAGAGGGCTGCGAAGGCATCCCCCTCTGATCCTGTTCGAGTTCTGCAATCCGAGCCTGTTGCGATTGCACCGTGGTGTTCAACTGTTTCACTAGATCGGTCAACTCCTGCACGCTCTGGCGCAACGCGGAGAGCTCCTCTTCGAGAGGATCGGCCCAGACATACGAAGACCACAGCAGACAATTACACAGCAAGAACAGTACGAATTTCATGAGCATCCTCCCTAGTGACCGCCCGCCCTATCCTCAAAGACAGTGCGGAGGTCAGGCAATCGAAACAACCGGGAACTACTAGGAGGAAACAGGAGGAGCGCGAGAGGAGGGGCGGTACGAGCTAACGACGATCCATGGTGTTTGATCCGCTGGTACCACCAATGCCACTACGATGGGTGGCGCCTGGTGAACTAGCCGCGGCGAGGGAGTCGCCGAGAAGTTGTCCTGGATTTTGCAGATGCGGCAGGCGTGGGTCTGATGAGAGGTCGAGGCGTGATGATGCTGATGAGGTAACGCGACGGTCAGTGCTAGCGCGATGGCGCTGACGCCAACAAGAAAACGTGTAATCTGTGGAGCCCCACGGGCAGAGCCCGTGGCACCCGCAATTTCGCCCCGATGGGGGCGACATCCCGTCCTCCCAGCAGCTGCTGCACGAGCGTGCCGCCCCCCAGCTTTCTTGCGAAAGCAAGAACGGGGGGCGCAATGACGGGATCGTGTCACCATTGCTCGCTTCATAGGATCGGATAGTATATCGCTGTAAACATTTCTGTCAAGGCGCTTGATCAGATGCCTACGAGCATCACGAAGATGGCCGTGAGCACGATCACCAGCCCGGAAAGCACATGGGCATAGCGCTCCATCCAGTCGGCCTTGATGAGTCGAACCCCGGAGTACGTCAGACAGCTCTGCCCGACCACCATGCCGATAGTCACCAGCGAAAAGACTGCGCTGACCACTCCCACCGACGCCATCCCCCCCTTATAGGCCAGAAACATGAGCGGAATGAGCGGCTCGCACGGTCCGAAGACGAGGATGGCGATGAGCATCCACATCCGCCTGGTCGCATAGGCCTTGACCGCATCCTGCACCGAGACGTGGGGGTGGGGATGCTGAGCGTGTTTCAAGCCCCACAAGGCATAGGCCACGCCGAAGCCGATCAAGAGCCACACGACGACGCTGCCTCGCCAGGCCTCGACCCCTTCAAGGCGATGGACCGCAATGCCTGCGGCTAGACCGATAAGCCCCAGCAACAGCGACGAAACCACATGGCCGATCCCGGCCAAGGTTGCGATGCCGGCGAGCTGTCCCATGCGCCACCGCGAGCCTTTGGCCAGCGCCACAAACGGCAGCCAGTGATCCGGAGCCAGTGAATGAAAAAATGCCAATGAAACCGCTGAAATGACTAAGACTCCCATTTATCCCGTATGCCGCATGCCGGCCGCGATGCCATTGATGGTTAAGGCGAGCGGGCGTTCCAGCTTCTTGCGATCTCGACTGGCCCTAGCCTGACGGCGCTGCCGCAGCAATCGCACCTGCAAGAGGCTGAGCGGATCCACATAGGGATTGCGCAAGCGAATCGCATTCTGCAGCACGTAGTTGCTATCGAGCAGCTCCTGCTGCTGAGTCATCATGAGAATAGCTTTGCGCGAGCGGGCAAACTCATCTTGGATTACCTCAAACACTCGCCGGCCAAGTGTCTTGGGCTGTACTAGCGCGGCATAGTGCGAGGCGATGCGTAGATCCGCCATGCCAAGACTCATTTGGATGAAGTCCACCATGACATGAAACCAGGCAAACTCCGCGTACATGCGTCGGAGCGCCGCAAGACCTTGCTGCTCTTCTCGCAAAAATGCCTCCACGGCAAAGCCGAAAGGAAACCAGCTCGGCAGCACATGGCGGCTCTGCATCCAGCTGAACACCCACGGAATCGCCCGCAGATCTTCGATGCGCCGCGAGGCGCTCCGCTTGGCCGGCCTTGAGCCGATTCGAAACTCGGTGATCGCATCGATGGGAGTGGCTTGCTCGAAATAGGCGACGAACGCCGGATCGTCATACACGACCTCACGATAGCGCGCATACGCGTGCTGGGAGAGCTCTTCCATGATCGCTTCCCACCGCACCAGATGCGCAGAAGGCTTGGGCGCGATGAGCGTGGCCTCCAAGACAGCCGAGAGGGCTAATTCCAGGTTGCGCATCGCCATCATCGGATTGGCATATCTGGCGGCGACGACCTCTCCCTGCTCGGTAATCTTGATGCGTCCTTCAAGGGTCCCAACCGGCTGGGCCAGAATCGCCTGATGCAGCGGCCCGCCACCCCGACCAATCGTGCCGCCGCGCCCGTGAAACAGCTGCAGATGCACTCGGTGAGCCTTCGCGACAGCATGCAGCTTGCGCTGGGCTTGATACAGCTCCCAACTGGCGGTCAGAAATCCGCCATCCTTGTTCGAGTCAGAGTAGCCCAGCATGATTTGCTGGTGCTGTCCACGGGCCTTTAACTGAGCGCGATAGATCGGATGGGTGTACAGACTCGCCATGATGTCCGAGGAGCGGCGCAGATCATTGATCCCTTCGAACAACGGCACGATATTTGCCCCGCTCCACCACCCGCGAGTCGTGCGACGGAATAGATCGGTTTGCTGAAAGAACCACAGCACGGTCAGCACATCGGTGGGCTCATGGGTCATGCTGATGATGTAGCCGTCAATGGCTTCCGCATCCACATGCTCCAAGTGCTCCGTCATGACTTGAAACGTCCGCACCACTTCTCGCGTCTCAGGAGAGACGCCTTTGAGGAGTTCCGCATATTGCGGGTGAGCCAGCAATCGATCCAGCAACGCGCGCCGATCGACTTCTGCCATCGTCTGAGGATCTCCGTCAGCAAGTCCGTGCTGGCGGATGAGCTCGGCAAAGGCCATCAGGTGACGCTGGCTATGCTCGCGCACATCCAACCGAGTGAACATGAATCCAAAGAGTGACACCTGTAGGCACAGCTTGGCCACGTCATGCTGAGCCACCACATCGGCTCGATGCGCGGTGAGACTGCGTTGGATCAATTGCAGGTCACGCAAGAGCTCTTGCGCGCTCGCATAGCCTCCGTCGGCATCGGCGGCATGGCGGAACATCTGGCGCACGCGATGGATCATGGCCGACAGCTTTTGGCGATACGGCTGATGTGGAAACAGCGCATCCAGCGATTCCACCAGGGCCGGAAAGCTGCGCCGATCATTTCCGACGGATCGCAGGAAACTCGGGGGGATTCGGCACAACTGGTCGGAATGCGTCAGGCGCTCTTGTAAACGTTCGAGCGAAATCAAATAGTTCCCTAAGATGGCCTGCCGGTATCGCAAGAGCGACCAGCGAAGCGCTTCATGGGTCACGTTGGGATTCCCGTCCTTGTCGCCCCCGATCCAGCTGCCGAAGCGGACCAGCGCGCTCAGCGGAATCGTGCGCCCGTACACTCGCTCCACCTCACTCCGAAACGCCATCACCACATCCGCCAGCGCATCATAGAGCACGGAGGAAAGGTAATAGAGCCCCTGCTCGACTTCATTTTGAATCGTGGGCCTAGTGGCGCGCAACTCATCCGTCTGCCAAAGACTCATGATCTGCTCAAAGAGCTCGCCAGCCAAGGCGCCTTCTTCCTTGGGTGTCGGATTCAGCAACTGGCGTTTGAGCAGGAGGTCCCAGATCGCACGATGTTTCATCAAAATCGTCGGCGGCAGTGCTTGGGTCGGATGCGCCGTCAGTACCAACGTGATGGAGACGTCCGCTAGCCGCTTGATCAGCGTTTCGGCGGACACCCCGGCCGCGTGTAGGCGATGTACCACGTCCTCGATCGAGCCGCGCTGCGGATGAAATCCCGGCAACGACTCGTAATACCGCTTGCGGCGCAAGCGATGGGTCTCTTCCGCCACGTTGACAAGCTGGAAATAGACTGAAAAAGCGCGGATCATTTTTTCTGCCGTAGCCGGTGGGAGCTTATCGAGCAGTCGGCGCAGCCTGGCTTCATCGCGGGCCGAGGGGCTTCGTCGAACCTGGATGGCCAGCTGACGCACGCGCTCTTCCGCATCGAAGAATACGCGTCCCTCCTGATGCACCAGCACCTGGCCCAGGAGCTCACCGAGGAAATGAATGTCTCGACGAAGCGGAGCGAGTTTCTCGTGATGACCGTTTTGAGTCGTCATCCTCAATGTGTCGCGGAGACCTCTTCGAGATATCCCAGAATGACAGAGTAGTCCAACTCGGCCTTGCCGGCCGCTTCCGACTCGGCAAAGAGCCGTTCGATCGCTTTGGTCACCGGTAACGCGGTCTGGGTCTCTTGGGCTAATTCTCCCATGAGCCGTAGGTCTTTGAGCATATGCTTGAGCGCAAAATGGGTGGAAAAATCTCGCTTGAGCATGCCCACACCCTTGGTTTGATACCATGGCGAGCGAAAGGTGCTGGCCTCCAACACCTCAAGGTAGCGCTTCGAGTCCAGGCCTGCCCGCTGCACCAGCAGCAACCCCTCGGCGAATCCGGCGGCCAAATGGGCCAGCATTAAATTGGTCGCCAGCTTGAGCGCTGAGCCCGCGCCAACACCCCCGGCATGAACGATCGTTTTGCCCATCGCAGCCAAGATCGGTCGGCAGCGCTCAAGCGTGCTGGGCAGTCCGCCGACGAGAATCACGAGCGTGCCTTCAGTGGCCGGTCCTTTCGATCCGACGACGGGCGCATCGAGAAATTCAGCCTGTTTGGTCGTCACGGCTGCAGCTAACTTTCGTGAGGTGGTCGGAGACACCGTGCTCATGTCAATCAGCACCGTGCCGGATTTGATCCCTTCTAGCATGCCCTCCGGCCCCAACACCACCGCCTCGACATCCTTCGGTTGCGAGACCATCGTAATCACGACATCCGCTTCGGCTGCGACGTGCGCCGGGCCTTTGACGGCTTTCGCGCCAAACTTGAGGAGTGGCTCGACTTTAGCGGCGGTCCGATTCCACACCACAAGCGAAAATCCTGCCTTGGCAAGGTTCGCCGCCATCGGCGCGCCCATGGTGCCCAGTCCGATAAATCCAACTCTGAGCTGGCTCATCGAGCTACACGGCTTGCCGGACAAACGGATTGATCACAAGCAATTCCGGATAAATTTGAAAATCCTTCACATTCTGAGTGTAAATCGTTCGCACATCATTATCCAGCATCGTCGCAACAAGAAACGCATCAAAGATATCTCGCCGTTTAAGATCATACCGATCGAGCATCTCGGTCAAACGCGAGAGGGTGGTCTCTTTCGGAACAATCCTGCGGAAGCTCCCGGCATTCCAGTAGGCCCTGAGCTCCTTCTTGGCTTGGGTCGGACTCAGGACCGGTCGGACCAAGCGATCATCCGTGATAACAGAGAAAAATTCGCAGAGGACTTGAGGGCTCAGACAGGCCGGAAAGACACCGTCAACCGCCTGGTCTCTCACCTGTCGAGCCAACCCGTGAAAGGTCGAATTCGCTGCGTGGGCATGCACCAAAATATTGGAATCCAAAAGAATCATGGCAACTTTCGGCGAAGATGCTCCTCGTAGATGTCTTCACGCCGCAGCGAGCCGATCACTTTCATTTTGTATACGCCGAATTTTGGTGCGCGGGCGTCTGGGCGTTTTGCCGGTAGACCCAAATAGATCCGGATCGCTTCTTCCACCAGTGCCCGCATGGGGCGTCCCCGATCGACCGCTTTGCGCTTCATCGCGCGATACAATTCATCCTCCAGCATCACCGTCGTTCGACGCAGCATCGATGTCCTCCTTCTGCTTTTGCTCCATCTTCGATCCTAATAGTAGCATAAATATGCTTTTATGTCAAAACATAAAACTACTTCTTGCGACTCGACTGCACGAGGAGTTTCTTCACTTCACCGATAGCCTTGGTGACTTGGATCCCGCGCGGGCAGGCCTCGGTGCAATTGAAAATCGTGCGGCAGCGCCACACGCCGCCGGCTTCATTGAGCACGGCTAAGCGCTCCTCGCGCCCCTGATCGCGGCTGTCAAAAATGAACCGGTGCGCCTGGACGATCGCCGCCGGCCCGACATACTCCCGATTGGCCCAAAATGAGGGACACGAAGTCGTGCACGCGCCGCAGAGAATGCACTTGGTCGTGTCATCGTATCGCTCCCGGTCCTCAGGGCTTTGCGGCCGTTCTTTCTCCGGAGCCGGCTCGTCATTGATCAGATACGGTTTGATCGAGCGGTACTTCTCGAAGAACCCGGTCATGTCGACGATCAAATCTTTCACCACCGGATAGCCGCGCATGGGTTCAATCACAATCGGCTGGGGAAGGTCTTTAATCAGCACCTTGCAGGCCAACCGATTTCGGCCGTTGATCATCATGGCATCCGAGCCGCAGATCCCATGGGCGCAGGAGCGGCGAAACGCCAACTTCCCATCGCGGTACCATTTGACCTGATGCAGCGCGTCCAGCACCCGATCCGTCGGCTCAGCCTCGACCGTGTACTCCCGCCACTGAGCTTTAGCTTCCTGCTCCGGATTAAATCGCAAAATTTTAAGTCTGACATCCATTGTTAGACTCGGCGGATTAGTACGTCCGCTCCTTCGGCTCAAACCGAGTAATCGACACCGGTTTGTACTTCAACTCAATCGTGCCATTGGTGCCGTAGGCAAGGGAATGCTTCAACCAATTCGCATCATCGCGCTTTGGAAAATCTTCTCGGCTGTGGGCCCCGCGCGACTCGGTGCGCGCCAACGCTCCCACCGTCGTAACCCAGGCCAGATCCAGCAAATAGCCCAGTTCTAACGCCTCTTCGAGGTCCGTATTAAACTGGAGCCCTTTATCACCCACCTCAACCTTGCGGTACCGGCTGCGCAGCGTCGCGATGGCTGCCAAGGCCTCCTTCAACCCAGCTTCGTCGCGATACACCGACACCTGATCCATCATGACTTGCTGCAGCTCGGCTCGGATTCGGCCGGCGGATTCTCCGCCCAGGTTGGAGGTCAGCCGTGCGATCTCGTCTTGAGCGCGGCTGGCCGGATCATCGTGCAATGGCGACAACTCCAGCGACGCGGCATGTTGGGCGATGTGCCGGCCGCCGCTGCGTCCGAAGACGACAATGTCGACGAGTGAATTGGTTCCCAAGCGGTTGGCCCCATGCACCGAGACACACGCGCACTCCCCAGCCGCGTAGAGACCCGGCAATGGCGTATTGCGCTCATCGATGACGACCTGTCCGTGGAGATTCGTCGGAATTCCACCCATGGCATAGTGAGCCGTAGGCTGCACCGGGATCAGCTCCTTGATCGGGTCGATGCCTAGATAGGTTCGGACGAAATCGGTAATATCAGGCAACTTCTCTTCTACCACTCGCGGATCAAGCTTGGTCAGATCCAAATGGACATAGTCTTTGCCGCCGATCCCCCGCCCCTCGCGAATCTCTTTATAGATGGCGCGGCTGATCATATCCCGGGGAGCCAGATCCAACAGCGTCGGCGCATAGCGCTCCATGAACCGCTCGCCCTTGCCGTTACGCAAGATGCCGCCTTCTCCGCGCGCGCCTTCGGTCACCAGAATGCCCAGCCGCAGAATGCCGGTGGGATGGAACTGGAAGAACTCCATGTCTTCAAGCGGCACGCCCCGACGAAACAGAATGGAACAGCCATCACCGGTCAGCGTATGAGCATTGGAGGTCACTTTGAACATGCGCCCGAACCCGCCGGTCGCCAGCAGGACCGCCTTGGCATGATACAGATGGAGTTCGCCCGTGGCTATGCAGAGGGCCGCGATACCGGCACACCGGCCATTCTCGATCAGCACATCCATTAGGTGAAACTCATCAAAAAATGTTACGCCCTGCTTGATACATTGCTGATAGAGCGTCTGTAGAATCATGTGCCCGGTCCGATCGGCCGCGTAGCAGGAACGCCGCACCGGAGCTTTGCCGAACTCTTTGGTGTGCCCGCCAAAGCGCCGCTGGTCGATTTTGCCCTCTGGCGTGCGGTTAAACGGCAAGCCCATGTGCTCCAGCTCGTAGACAACGCGGATCGCCTCTTGGCACATCATCTCCGCTGCGTCCTGATCGACGAGGTAGTCCCCACCTTTGACCGTGTCAAACATGTGCCATTCCCAACGATCCGGTTCGAGGTTGCCCAGAGCCGCCCCGATGCCCCCTTGTGCGGTCCCGGTGTGGGAGCGGGTAGGATACAGTTTACTCACAACGGCAACCTTGCAGCCTTTTGAGGCCTCCAGCGCGGCCATGAGGCCGGCTCCTCCGGCTCCGACAATAATCGCATCATATTGGTGAGGAATGACTGCTCGGCGAGCCATCGTTCAGTGGCTCACCGGTTGAAAGAACATCGCGACGTAGATTCCCAACACGGTCAGACCGCCACAGACAAGATAGAGGGCACCCAGGGTAACGGGCCGCCAACGCGGATGATGCAAGTAGTCGTCAATGATGACCCGGGCCCCATTGATGCCATGGATCATCGCCAAGACCAGCAGGAGCAAGTCGTAGCTCCGCCAAAACCAGCCGGCATACCGCGCGGCCACGAAGGCATAGTTAACTTCATCCACGTTATGAATGAGATGCATGAGCGCCATGTGGCCCAGCGCCAGCAGGAGCAGCACAAGCCCTGAGATGCGCATGAACACCCAGGACCACAACTCCAGACCTCCGGAAGGTCGTGGACGTCCATACGCGCCAGAGAGAGTTCCTGCACTCATTGAAGGAGGGGTCGCACCATGATCCACGAGACCGGCACCATCACGATGAAGAAGCAAACCATTTGAATCGTAAAGAGTGTCTTGTGCAGCCGCATCAGGTCCACCCAGAAGTCCAACAGCATGATGCGAACGCCGTTAAGCGCATGGAATAGCAAGCAGGCGAAGAGCCCCACCTCCATCACCCGGAACAACGGGAGACGATAGAGTTGAATCATGGTGTTGTAATGCTCGGGGCCGAGGACGATCAGTGCCGTATCGAGAATATGAAGACAGAGAAACACGAGGACGCCGACTCCGGTGACGCGATGAAGCAACCAGGACCATTGACCCACGCCGCCGCGGTAGACCGTCATCGGACGTATCGGGTAGGGTCAGGCACGCCAACGGCGCGGAAGGCGCGTCGGCGCTCGGCGCACTTGTTGCACCGACCGCAGTGTAGCCGTCTGCTGGGATTCAAGCACGAAAATGTCAGCTCAAGCGGCGCACCATGGCTTGCGAGAATGAGGCGGGATTTTGAACGCCGAGCCAGGGGGGTCATAATTCTCATGGGTCGTTTCAACGCTAATGACAAGCTGCGCGCCATCTGCCGCACAAAATTCGGAGAAGCGTCCCCGAACGGATTGCCTTTCAAAATACCAAACGCAATTGTTGAGCTCCTCACGCGAGCCCCATAGATCGCCGCGCAAGCCAGCAATAGCACGTTGCGACCTGGCAAATAGACCGCTGCATCATGTGTGCGCGCTCCAGGTATCTTCCCTCCGCGGAGCGACCAGTGGGGGCCATACACACCGCGCATGGGCACGTTCAGCACCGCCAAGGTCTTGAGCCGCGGGGATCGGATCGCGCGCAGGAAACGGCGCAACCAATAGAGCTCGGCGTCTTCCCAGCGTAACCCGCACCGTACATACACCGGCTTAAGCGTCAGCCCCCTGGCCAAGAGCGCCCATAGCAGCACCCCGCTGTCTAAACCGCCGCTCATGAGCACACAGACAGGCGAGGGGCGCATAACCGGATGGGTGCGAACAGGAGACACGAATGCTAGCCTAACATTCTCATTACTTCTTGACAAGGCAAGAATTATGATATACTTTCCAATAACATGAGCCCAGAATCCCGGTACCACAGAAAACAGTATTTGGTTGACCGAGCGTACCAGCTGAGCTTTGTGACCAAGACCTTCATGATGGTCTTCACGGTCGCGGTGCTCAGTTCCCTCCTGGCCATCTCCCTACTCTGGACGAATATGTACCGGCCGGACTTGGAGATGCAAAGTAATCTCATCGCTGCCTTCATTGCCGTGGCAACCACCCTGCTCATCGAACTGCTGGTCGCGATTCCTATTGTGTACATTCTTGGCGTTCGACAAAGCCATCGCATTGTCGGACCGATGAATCGGTTGAAACAGATGCTGGTCGCCATCGGTGCCGGCGATTACTCTCAACGCATCACGCTGCGACAAGGCGATGCGCTGGAAGACCTGGCCAAAGCCATCAACCAGATGGCCGAACAGCTTGGCCAACGCTCGTCCTCTTCTCGGTAACCCAATCGCTCTGGTCAACAGAGCTCACCCGATCTTATGATTCTCCACGATCGTGTTGTCCTCATCACTGGCGGTGCCAAACGCATCGGCCGTGCGATCACCCTCGCACTCGCTCAACGCCACGCTCGCATCGCCTTCTCCTACCGGAGCTCCAAGACCGAAGCCAGGCGGACGCTCTATAGCCTCGAAGAAATGGGCACGGAAGCGTTTGCCGTCCAAGCAGATGTGTCGAATGCAAAGGAGGTCAGACGCCTAATCGAGCGTATCCGCACACGATTCGGGCGTTTGGATGTTCTGGTCAACAGCGCGGCAAATTTCAATCGGACCCCATTTGCTACTCTCTCCGAGGCTCAGTGGGATCGCGCACTGGACACCAATTTGAAGGGTCCATTTCTGTGTGCCCTGGCTGCGAGCCGACTGATGCGGACGCATGGCGGGGGAAAAATCATCAATATTGCCGATTGGGCCGGCGTGCGGCCCTATCGCGACTATTTGCCCTACTGCGTGTCAAAAAGCGGGGTCATTGGGCTCACCAAAGCGCTCGCGAAGGAGCTCGCACCCGCCATCCAGGTCAACGCCATTGCGCCAGGCCCCACGCTCCCTCCTCCGACGATGAGTGCGGCGGAGCGCAAGCGCGTCATCAAACGCGTCCCGCTTCAGCGTTGGGGCAGTCCGGAGGACATCGCGAACACCGTCGTCTTTCTGATCGAAGGCACCGATTTCATGACCGGCTCGACCATCTTTGTGGATGGCGGGCAGCTCATTGCATGAGCTACGCCGTCACCAAGGTGATTCATTTTTGCTATGGCCATCGGCTGCTGAACTACGAAGGCAAGTGCCGCCATCTGCACGGGCACAACGGGAAGGTGGAGATCGAGCTGGGCGCTCAGACACTGGATCGACGAGGGATGGTCAAGGACTTTACAGAGATCAAGCGCGCGATTCAGGGCTGGATCGACACGAACCTGGACCACAAGATGATTTTGTGCCAGAAAGATCCGGCGCTACCGGCGATGCGCAAGCTCGGCGAGCCGCTCTATGTGATCGCGGAGAACCCCACGGCCGAGACCCTCGCAAAACTGATCTTCCAGCAAACCAAACGCATGGGTTTTCCGGTTCGCTCAGTCCGGCTCTGGGAAACTGAGCACTCCCACGCGACTTACCGCCCTGCCTGACGCGTTCGGGTAATCTCCACCGCCGCGTACTCAATCCCCTGCAGCGCACGTTTTTTCACCCGCACCACAATCTGCGGGGGATGAAACTGCTCCAGGACCAGCGCAGCGACCGCCTCTGCCATCGTCTCTAGCAGGTTGTACGGTCGGCTCTCAGCAAGCTGCTTGACCGCGCTGACCAGCTGGGCGTAGTCAATCGCCGCCTGCGCATCATCGCCTCGCGCGGCCTTTGCCGCGTCAATCTCAAGCTCCAGACTGATCCAGACCTGTTGAGGGTTGCGCCGCTCTTCCTCCGTGACACCTAAGTGGCACGTCGTGGCAAGATCATGAATGAGCAACTTGTCTTGCATCGCCTCCTACCAGCCTCCCTCTGGTCCCCCATATGCGCCCATATCGTTTCTGCTGCCGTCAGGGTCAGCGTACGAAAGATCCGGATGTCCAACATTGATGAGGGAGGAACTAGATTGAAGATGAAAGTTCAGCATGGAGGAATTGACATACCGAGGGTCCACGGCGAGGGAACCTGGGCCGATGGCTCCTCCGCAGGCGATGTCGATGTCCAAGCCAGGTTGCGGACTAATCGGGTTCTGCCAGATATCGTTGTAGTCCACCACCGGCAACTGGCCTGGACAGGGAGTACGATACAACTTGAGGCCCGACCCAAACCGACCGGTATTTCTGGTCACCACATTGTTGCGTAACAGGGTATCGGGCGAACTGGAGACATAGATCCCTGCACCTTCCTGTGCTCGGTTGGAGTCGATGACGTTGTTCACCAGCGTCACACGCGCATTGCCGTCCACACGCACCCCGCCACCATAATCATTCAAGGCCGTTCCATTATTGAGGATCAAGTTGTTCATGATCACGGCCTCAGCTCCGTAGATGTCAATGCCTGCCCGCTGATTGTTGCGAATGATGTTATGCACGATGCGGCGAGTCGTGTTGGCAAAGCCTCGATTGACCCCAGGGCCCGAGGCATTCATAATTGTGAACCCCTGCACGAGCTCGCCACCCTGAATGCCGAAGGACCTCCCTGTGGCATCAATGATGGTCATAGCTGCCCCTGATTCACTCACCAGGTTGACCCCACTGTCCACGATAATCCCTCCTGGATAGGTCCCTGGAGCGACAAGGACCGTGTCACCAGGGGCTGCTGCCAAGATGGCCGCCTCAATGGTCGGATAGTCTTGTGGCACGCGGACCAATCGTTGGATCACCTGCAAGATCACTCGATCGGTCCGGCCGGCTAAGCGATCACGCACGTCGACCTGCACCGTCCCTTCACTCAACCCGTCGACGCGCGCATAGCCTACGTCGTTGTGAGTCAGTTGCGCGGCTGCACCCGCCAGTGTCCAATCCGCCGGCACAAATCCAAGCGGCGTGCCTGCGCTATTTTTCGCCAGCGCATAGAGGTGTCGGAACCCACCGACTGACACCCGCGCGAAGTCCGGCAATTCACCTCCTATCCCATCTTCTGCGCCTGTGCCATCGACGATCACCGTGGAAACGATCTGCGCCGGAGTCAGTCCCAGAAAGAAGTTCTCTAGGCTCTGTTGTGCGGGTTTGTTTTGCGGAGAGTACTCCTTGCGCTCGAGGTCAGTGCGTTGACCATAATCGGAATCAGCCAACCAATCCCACCAAAACATGCCTGCAAACCACGGTTGGCCTTGTAGGATCAGCATGAGCGCATCATACGCGCGTCGCTGAAGTGGTTGATTGGCGGGAAGAGGGGTCCCCGTCAGACTTGAGGTGCCTTTCCAGGGCTTAAAAGTTGCCGTATCGACGCTCGTGTAGCCAATTTCTGTAAACACAATGGGCTTATGCCCCTGTTGTGCCGACCACTGCCGTAAGTCTTCAACGATGTCACCGATATCTGGGGAGGCGCTCCAGCCATCTACGATGCGATCTAAGTCGGGGCTTGCCTCCTGGGACTCGGTCAGGGAAAAGTACGGACCGATCCCCAGATAGTCACAACGGTTCCAAAATGGAATCCATTTGTATTCATTTGGCATGTTCGCTGAAAAGGTCAGGGCTCCACGATAGATGGCTTTAACGGCATCAAAAACTCGAGTCCACCCTGCTACATTCTGAGCCCCAATTCCATTGGGGATGGTGGGGTTCGTCATCGATGGAAGTTCCGTCCCGACCGCGAGCAAGTCAACACCTTCTTCCTGGGCAAGTTGGGCATAGTGTGTCGCAAACACCGCGTACGAGTCAAACCAGGCGGACCGGTCTGTCGGTTCGATTCGACCAGCCCAGCGATCTTCCCAATGGGCTGGATCGTTATTAAAGACCACTCGCGCGTGGAGTTTGAGGAACACTCGCCGACCCAACTGCTTGGCGGCGCGGATGATCGTCCGCAAACTTTGGTCTGAAGGGGTTTTCAATGAATCACAATAGATCCTATTAGAACGAGACACTTCATCACGTGGTGTCATCGTCTCCATATAGCACGTGGCGAGCACGCCCACGTAATCGGCCCCGGTACTGGCCAGGCGCTCCAATGATGCTTGCGCGAGGCTGCTGGCGTACTCATCGTGCCACCAGGAGGCAAAGATGATGCCTTCCATGTCAAAGGGGTCTGCTCCGAGGGCTGGGATGGGCGCGGATGCGATGGTAACCGTCACTGACACGGAATCAATAGGGGCGGCGTACAGTGACGGAGCCAGAACACTACAGCAGAGGACAGTGAACAGGACCATGCGCGGTCTCGCGAACCCCTCGTTGCCAGACCGACGATCGTAGAGAGGGTTTCGTAGAACACTCATTGGAATGAGGGAAACTGTTGCTTCACCGCCCCGCGCACAGCCGGATGGCTCATCAGCGCCTGGTACAGCATATTGGCCATCGGGCCGAAGACATGCTGAAAGCCCTCACTGGTTCGGTCCATGTGAATGAGGAGACGATCTGCGTGTTCCGCCATTCAATCTATGGGAGTTGAAAATTAAACGGCACCGTGAGCTCAACCGGCTCGCCGGGCGGGTCTCCGATGGAATCGTTCTTCAGGCTCTCGGCGAGCGCGTAGCCCTGGCCTTTGACCGCCACCATGGCCCAGGAGCCCCAGTAGCAGTAGTTCCGGATCTGGGTGCTGCCCAGCCCTTCCATCAGCTGGTAGGTATCCTGCACGTACTGGCCGGCCTTCGGCGTGCAGGGCTGGAGATGGTTGATCGTCAGTCCGGCCTCATCCGCCACGGCGATCAGCAGAAGCGTCCCGTTCGGCAGGCCATTGATGAATGCCTGCATCGCCGTCACCGCTGATGGCCCGTCGATCCAAACGTCGAAGTTCTGTGCGGGCTGTGCCAAGGCACCCGTTGAGGGGTTGATGGCGGCGATATTGAAGCTGCGCCCTCCGCCTCCGCCTCCGGTTTTCTGATAGAGCAGCGTGCCCCCCTTATAGAACCGGGCGACGCCGTACTGGAAGGGATATTCCTGCGCCAAGCCTCCCCGCGAGATCACCCGGAACGTCACGTTCGGCGGAGCCGGCGGCGGGACGTAGTCGGAGCGAAAGCCGTTCTGCAAAGCCGCGTACACCTGCCGGGGGGTGCGGTCGATGTTGACGAGGCCGAAGTACTCCTCATTGCCCATCCCGTCAGGAAACCCGCCCGAGAACCAACCCCCTGTGTCCTGCACACCGGGCGGTGATACCTTCCACCATTCGTCGTTCCATTCGAACATCGTGCCGCCCAGCGCCAGCTTGGCCGGATCGTTGGCCGAGAGGTTGCGGACGATGTCGTCCCAGAGGAGGAGATCCCACTGCGCTTGCTCCGCCTCGTTCATGGCGCCCGGCGGAGCCGGGTTGACCAGCAAGGTCGCGTGGAATGCGTCCACACCGAATTCCGCGAGGAACATGGGCTTGGTGCTAATCAGCGGCCACTGGACCCAGAGCGCGCCGAAGGAGTCGCCCCGGTAGAGGTTGAAACTCCAGATGTCCACCTTCGAGTCCGGACGGTTCACGAACTGGATCAGCTTGTCGATGCTGCCCGGATAGAGGTCAAATTCGCCGTAGCTGGAGATGACCGGGTGCGTGGTGTCAAGGCTCTTGATCGTGGCCGCCTCATCCTCGATGCGCTGAGCCGCCGTATCGAGTGTCATGGTGCCGTCCCAGAACAGATTGATATTCCACTCGCTGCCCAGCGACCAGGCGAGAATGGCCGGGTGGTTCTTGTAGTACGTGACGGCTGGAGACACGCGCGACGCCGTGCCGTTCCCGTCATCGACCGTCATGATCACCATGATGCCGTTGCGGTAGAACTCATCAAGCATGGTCAGGCCGGGAACGGTCACGCCCGCATCCCCCAGCAGGCCAAGGTCCATGAAGACCCTGACCGTGTTCACGTTCATCGCCTTGAGCAGCGGAATATCGGTCTGGTACCACGTGCCGAATTCCGGCCGCCGCACCGACGCCAACCCTCCTCCCGGCGTATTGCGGCTCGCCGGCGACCAGTCCACCCCGCGAATCACATACGGTGCCTCCGGCTGCAGGCTGCCATCCACATTGCGTTGCTGCACCAGCAGCTGGCGCCCAACCACTCCGATGAGGCTGGGGCCGGCCTGTGAAATGTTCCGGGTGATCACACTTCGAGTCGCTTCTCCGGTGTTCGCCGGAGCTGCCTGATCATAGGCGACCACTCGAAGGGCATGGGTGGCATTGGGCACTTGGGCTGAATCCCATTGAAATTGATACGGCGCAAACATATCGGTCGCTTTGAAGACCCCATCGACAAAGAGCTCCACCCGGTTGATTCCTGAGGGGTCTGAAGCGGTTGCCTCAACGTTAACGGTCTGCTCGACTCCAACCCCGTCTGACGCAGGGGTGGTGATCACCACCAAAGGTCCCGTGGTATCTGCAGTGACGCTGACGGTGACCGTCAGCGTGTCGGATGGCGCAGCGGCTGCCATCGGGCTTTGGCTCAGGCTGCCCAACAGCAGCACCACCAGGCTCACGAGCCTACGAGATCTCATCGAACCTCACGGGTGATCATCAGCAATCGTGATGAGAAACCGCGATTTCAGACCTACCCCGAGGGACCGCCCCACGGTATGCGTCCAGATCCAGAATTGGTACCGGCGACCGGCATGGCGCGGGTCATCGGGCACTGCAATCATCACGTCAGTTGTCGC
>CAYNXT010000007.1:2874-25367 GCA_964401235.1 uncultured Planctomycetales bacterium | reverse complement strand
GTCGGAGTCCCGCCCAAGGCGGCGATGCGATCGCGCAGAATTTGGGCATGCTCCGTTTCATCTGAGGCGATTTCCTTAAAGCGGGCGATGAGCCCCTCCGCGTATGGTCCAGTCGTAATCGCCGCCTGTGTTAAATACTGAATCTGGCTAGCGTACTCCATCTCCAGCCCTTCGTTCATCAGCTCCAGTACTTTGATCCTATCCAGCGCCATGGTCGTCAACCTCCTCCTTGTTCTAGAGGGGTAGTGTAGCAGAGCCGGCCAAAAAGAAAAACTTGACAAAAAAGTCATCATAGTGCTATCGTAAAAGTTACTTGAGACTGAGTATCATAAAGGAATTTGGGATGGCACAGCGTAAGGCGTGGGTGGTCGGCGCGGGGCTCATCGGGCTTGCAGTCTGCGGCAGTGTGATGGGTGCGGGCGCAGCGCCGCCTAGCCGATTGGTCATCGCCGTGCAGCCCACCGCCACCCCAGAGCAGCTCAGCGCGCAGGCGGCGGAACTTGAACAATTCTTGGAAGCGCGTCTGGGGCAGGGTGTGGAGCTGAAGTTTCCAACCAGCCATGCAGGGGTAATCGAAGCCCTGCGGTTTGGCCATGCTCAGGCTGCGTTCATGAGTGCCTGGCCTGCCGCGCTGGCGGTTGAGCAAGCTGAGAGTGAAGTGGCGCTGGCTGAGGTACGCGAAGTTCTCATTGATGGCAAGAAGGTCGAAGCCCCTTCCTATTATTCCTATTGGATTGTGTTGAAGGAGAGCCCCTACACCACGCTCGCGGAGCTTCGCGGCAAGCGGATGGCGTTTTCCGGGCCGCTTTCAACCTCAGGCTATGTCGCACCGGTCGCGCGGTTGGTTGAGCTGGGCCTACTGCCCTTAGGACAGGCTCAGGCCGACCCCAAAGCATTTTTCAACGAGGTGCTCTTTGCCGGCGGCTATGCGCAGGCCTGGGCGGCGTTGAAAGCCGGCCAAGTGGACGTGTCGGTGATCGCCGGGGATGTGCCGGAGACGCTCTACCACGAGGTGCTCTCCGCGACGCGCGTGCTTGAGCAGCAAGGCCCGATTCCCTCGCATGCCGTCGTCATCCGCAAGGATCTGCCGCAGCCGCTGCGGGGGCAGTTGCTCGATGCGCTGCAGCAGTTGGGCGAGCCGCAACATCGGCCGCTCATGCGCAAGTTCATTTCCGGAACGTTCATCCGATTTGCGCCGACGACAAGCGAGCAGCACCTGGCTTCCCTGCAACGCTTCCTCACCAACACTCGCATTCAATTCACTGAAAAGACCCCCTGACGCATGAGTGCTCAAGCGACGATAATTGCAGCATCCAACCTCTGGTTTGCCTACGGGGGGGCCGCCCCGGTGCTGCGAGGGGTTTCGCTGCGTCTTGAACCCGGCTCGCTGACTATGATTCTGGGCCGAAGCGGCAGCGGCAAGACGACGCTCCTGCGCATCCTCGCCGGATTGCTGAGTCCGCAGCAGGGACGCGTCACGATGGCGGCTTCGATGAATGGCGCAACCGGCCCTACGCATGGGCGCACCGTCGCCTACATTCCGCAAACACTCGGCCTGGTGCGCAGTCTCAGCGCGCTGGAGAATGTGCTGACGGGTGCGCTGAGCGCCACTGGCACTATGCGGTCACTGCTGGGGTGGTTTGCGCCTCCGGTCGTGAGCCGCGCGCAGGAGATTCTGAGTCGCTTGGGATTGGACCAGAAGCTGCGCGAGCCGGTCTGCCGACTCAGCGGTGGCGAGCGCCAGCGCGTGGCGATCGCGCGCGCCCTGATTCTTAAACCCCGCTTGATTCTCGCCGATGAGTTTGTCTCGCAGCTCGATGCCGCCACGGCGCGCGAGATTCTCACCATGATTCGAGGATTGACCGTTGACGGGACGACCCTACTGATGACGACCCATGAAGCGGACTTTGTCACACAGTATGCCGATCGGGTGGCGATCATGCGAAAGGGGCTGCTGATGCAAGAGCAAGACGCCGCCCGATTCAGCGCGAAAGCTTTGTTGGAGCAACTGCAATGAAACTCCGTTTCTCTTGGACCCTTATTGCGTGGTGCCTATTGACCGTAGCAGGGATGCTGTCGCTCGCACATTTAGGATTGCTCGATCCGCGGACCATCGGACCCGCGCTGGGGCGGTTAGGACGGTTTGCCGCGCTGCTCATGCCGCCCCGTCTTGAGCCGCTGCCGACGCTGATGTCGGCGATGCTGGAGACGATTGAAATCGCGTTTGCCGGAAGCCTCGTAGGGTTTGTGCTGGCCATCCCGATCGGATTTCTGGGCACGCGCGGCATGTTCGCGCCGGCCGTGACCACGACCGTGCGGCTGTTCATCGGCGCGCTGCGCACGATTCCCTCCATCCTCCTTGGTGTGATTTTCGTGGTCGCCTTCGGATTGGGCCCGGCCGCCGGCACGATAGGTGTGGCCTGTTACACGCTGGGCTATCTCGGCAAGCTCTACTACGAAACATTTGAGGCGGTCGATCCGGAAGTGCTGGAAGCGATCCGTAGCACCGGCAGCAGCCGGCTGCAACTCCTGCGCTTTGCCATGCTGCCGGAGGCCGCCAATGCCGTCATCAGCCAGCTGTTCTTCATGTTTGAATACAACATCCGCGCCTCGGCCATCATGGGGTTCGTGGGGGCCGGAGGGATCGGCTACTACATGCTCGGCTATGTGCAGCTCTTGCAGTATCAGCACCTCTTTACCGCGATGCTGCTGACATTTCTCGTCGTGATGGTCGTCGACTACGCCAGCCTCAAGCTAAGAGCGGTGCTGGTTCCGGCCGCCAACCTTAAATAATGATCCCACTGAGCCGCGTTGGCAGGCAGGGTGTGGGATGAAGCGGTTTGTTGAACTTGAACAACGTTTGCGCGCGGAAGGCATTCGGTTGACCGGCCCGCGCCAGTTGATCGTGCGACGGGCTGTCGCGTTCCTGCATTTTACCGCCGAGGAGCTGGTCAAGGACGTGCGCGTCATCGACCCGTCGGTCTCGCGCGGCACCGTCTATCGCACGCTGGCCCTGCTGCATCGGGTCGGGGTGGTGGAGAAGCACGACTTTCGCTACGGTCCACCCAACTACGAAGTCACCTTCGCCAAAGCCCATCACGACCACCTGATGTGCGTGCAGTGCGGCGAAATCATCGAGTTTCAGGAGCCGCGCGTAGAAAAGATTCAGGATGAGGTGGTGAAGCGTTTTGGCTACCAGCTTCTCTCTCATACGCACAAACTCTATGGCCTGTGCCAAGCTTGCCAGCACCTGAAGCCTACGCGGGGACCCAAACATCCACACCTGCATGTCGAAGAGATCGTGACCTAGCATGTGGAGCCCCACGGGCAGCCCGCCCCGGTCGGGCCGGGGAGCCCATGGCACCCGCCATGTCGCCCCGATGGGGGCGCAATGACGGGGTCGAGCGTCAACGCCGCCCTGCTGCAGCACATCGCCGAGGCGATTGCCTCAATCCGGTACGGAACCGTGCAGATCACCGTGCATAACGCCCGAGTCGTGCAAATCGACAAACTGGAGCGCGTACGGGTTAGCCCATCGTCTGACCTCACTCGAGGAAGCGTCTCAGACGCAGTGCCGCTCGACCGGACCTCCGGAGATTGACGGCCATGATGAAAGGAAGGTCTCATGAGTCGAGCGATCTTGTGGATAGGGGTGGCAACCCTGGTCGCCTGTGGCGCCTTGCCCGTCCGGGCCGAGACGACACGACTTGAAGAAGTGACCGTCACCGGCGAATCGGTTTCGAGCGGGCCGTTTCTCCCTGATGTGGAGGGGACGCGGATCCTCGCCGGCAAGAAAACCGAAGTCATTGATCTGAAGGACCGCCCGGCGATCATCAACAACAACTTCCGCCAGGTCTTGGCGAGGACCCCGGGATTATTGCTGAGCGAGGAGACGACCCCGCTCTTCAGCGTGGGCTATCGGGGCCTTGATCCTCACCGAGCGCAATTTACTCAGGTGCTGAAAGATGGCGTGCCGATTCACGCAGACATGTTTGGCTACCCAGAGGCGTACTATGTCCCCCCGCTCCAAAGTATCGACCGGATCGAGTTCCTGCATGGCGGGGCCGGCTTGATGTACGGTCCGCAACCGGGCGGAGCGCTCAACTTCATCACAAAATCGCCGGCGACCGAGACCTCCTTCTCGGCCTATACGGAGAATAGTGTCGGGACGGATGAGCTCTTCTCAACGTATACCGGCCTCAGCGGACGGTTCGATCCTCTGGGATATCTTGGCTACCTGCATGAGCGCGAGGGCAACGGGTTTCGGCAAACGAACAGCGATTTCGAAGTGCTCGGCGGGGGAGTGAAGACGACGTTTGGACAGACCACCGATTCCCGCTGGACGCTGGGCTACGATGAGTATCATGAGGAGCACGGCGAACCCGGGGGGCTGACCAAAGCCATTGCCGATAGCGACGGGCGCGATCAGACGACGCGCTTCAACGACCGCTTCCGCTTAGAACGCTACTACGGAACACTCATCTACGAGCGTGATCTTGATGAGCAGAATCGGTTGGATCTCCGGACCTTTGGCGGCCACTATCGCCGCTACAGCAAACGCCAGCGCGGGGGCGGATTCGGCACATTGCCGGTCGGTTCAACGGCCACGACCAATAGCATCGAGGAACAAGATTTCTATACCTTCGGTGTGGAGCCCAGATTCCGGCACAGCTACGAGGCCTTCGGCCAGGACGGGCAGACGCTGACGGCAGGCCTCCTGACCTACTTTTCCGACTCTCCGCGTGAAGATCAGCGCGGTGCCAGCCCGGATGCCGACACCGGCGCCTTGCGCAACAAGAGCGATCGCGAGACGCAGTATCTCTCGCTCTTTGCCGAGCATCTCTTCCGTGCCGGGCCGTTCTCCGTGACTCCTGGAGTGCGTCTTGAGCACATCTGGCAGCATGTCAAGGAGCATGGCAATGCCGACAAAGCGGCTGCCGGAACTGCGTTGACGGAAGCGGACGAGTTTGATGTCGTCCCGCTCTTCGGCGTGGGGGCGGCGTACGACCTGGCCGCTCAGACGCAGCTCTACAGCAACGTCTCCCAGGGGTATCGGCCAAAGATTTTTACCCAGGCGGTGCCGACGGGAGCCACCAATGTCATCAACGATGACCTCGAAGAAGGCAAGAGCTGGCTCTTCGATGTGGGCGCCAGGGGACGCCCGTGGGATCTCGTCTCGTGGGATGTCAGTTATTTTCTCATGAAGTTCTACGATCAAATCGGCACCTCGGGCAATACGATCGAAAACGTCGGGGATGCGTTGCACCAAGGCCTGGAAATCGCCACCGAGCTTGATGTGATGGAGCTCCATCCCTTCTGCAACCTCATGCTGTTGGATGCGACGTTTACGCAGGGGCCGCAGGATGGCAAGACGCCTCAATACGCCCCCCGGTACACCCTGCGCCTTGGCACTCAGTATCGGTGGCGCGAGCGAGTTCGGGTGAGTCTGAGCAGCGTGTTTGTCGACGACCATTTTGCGGATGACGCCAACACGGCCAATCGCACCGTGCCCTCGTACAAGGTGTGGGATGTGACGGGCGAGGTGACGTTGTGGCCGAAGTACGTGACGCTCGTTGGCGGCATCAACAACTTCTTTGACGAGCGCTACTATGCGCGCATTCGCAGCGACGGGATCGATCCGGCCTCTGAGCGGAATCTCTATGGCGGCGTGAAGGTGGGAGTGACATTCTAAATAGGTGCCAAGATGATGCATTGGTTCGTCAAGGGGGGGCCGATCATGTATCCGCTCCTCATCTGCTCGATCGTGGCGGTTGCCGGGATCATCGAGCGGTTTGTGTTCTGGTTTCGGGAGCGCGGCACTTTCGAGCCTGAGCGGCTCCATAAGATCCTTCACCTGAGCGAGCGGGGGCTCTTTGAGGAGGCGGCTGCACTGGCGCGAGAATCGCGCGATGCGGTCGCGCGGATCTTGCTCAATGGCCTGGCGCATCATCATTTCTCACTCGAGGGGGCGCTGGAAGTCGCGATTCAGGCGGAACTCAAACGCATGAAGCGGTATCTGCCGGTGCTGGATACGCTGATTACCGTGGCACCCCTCCTGGGAATCTTTGGCACCGTCACCGGCATTCTCACGGCCTTTGGGGCGCTGGAAGGGCGCATTCCCGACCCCAAAGTCGTTTCAGCCGGCATCGCCGAGGCCGTCATCACGACGGTGGCAGGCCTGGCCATCGCCATTCCCACCGTCGTGGCCTACAACTATCCCTGCGCCCGCGTCGAGGATGCGGCCGGCCGCATCTCGACGCATGTGACCAACTTCCAGATTCTCTATCAAAAGGGCAAAGCCAGGGATGCAGGTCAACCCGTTTCCGTTTAAGCGGCCAGTGCGGATGGAAATGGTGCCGCTGATCGACATGTTCTTTTTGCTGCTGGTGTTCTTTATTTTCGGCGTGTTTTCGATGAGCAGGCAGCAGGGCATTATCGTCGAATTACCCAGCGCCAGGACCGGGACCAGCACGCAGGATGAAACCGTCACGATTTCCATCGAGGCGGATGGCACGCTGTTCCTGGAGCGCGAGCCCCTTCAACAGGCGGCGCTCGATCACCGACTGCGCGAGATCGCCGCTCGCACCCCTCTGCCGCTCGTCGTGATCAACGCGCATCGTTTGGCTGGCCACGGCGTGGTGATCGATGTGCTGGATCGAGTCCGGCAGGCGAGTCTGCAGCGGGTTTCGTTTCAGACCGAGCCGGCAAAAGATCGCCAGCCATGACATTTCGTATGGCGCTTGGGTGCTCCATCGGGCTCCATGCCGCCCTCCTAGCCGGACCCTTTCTTACCACCCCGCCGGCTTTTGATGTCGAACGCGCCCAGACCAGCGTCGAGCTCTATCTGGCGGCTCCTCAGCCGCCGGCTCCTGTTCAGGTCCCGGCTACCGCAGCGCTTCCCCCCGAGCTGGAGCCCAAGTCGTCTGAGACGTCGATGGACGAGCCGGTCGCTCAGACGCTCGTCAGTGAAGAGCGGCGCGGGGCGCATCTTGAGCAGCTTCCCAGCTATTTCCGCAATCCACCCCCCGTCTATCCTCGAGCCGCGCGGGAGCAGGGCGAGGAAGGCACCGTGGTTGTCGAGGCCCGCGTGCTCTCGAGCGGCCGGTGCGGCCAGGTCAATGTGATTGGCTCTTCAGGATTTCCGCTCCTGGATGAGGCGGCCGTACGCGCGGTGCGCGCGTGGGTCTTTCGTCCGGCCACGCGCTGGCGCAAGCCGGTCGCCTTCTGGGTGGAAATTCCGATCACCTTTCGCCTCATCGACTCCTCCCGGTAGTGTCGCTCCGTTCGCGAATACGGTATACTAGGCCTCAATGGCTTCTCGCCGTGGGTTTACCATGCTCGAGTTGCTGCTCGCGATCCTTCTGTTTTCCATCGGCATCGCGGCCGCCTTGCAGATTACCGTCATGAGTCTTCGGATGGCGCAGCAGACGTTTCTCGAGCTGCAGGCGATTAAAGGCATCCAAGAATACTACGTGGAGTATTTACGGAGTTTAAACTTTGCTGACACCAGGCTCAACCAAACCGCTTTTAAAAATTGCGATCCGCAGCCGGCCCATATTTCCTCAAGAAGCCTCGAACCCACCCTTGGGCCCGCCGGCGCCTCATGTACCTATCGGGTCCAAGATCTCAGCGCGGATCTGAAACTCATCACGGTCCAAGTCGGGTGGACCGATGCAAGTAATCGGGCGCGTACCCTCTCAGCGACGACGGAAATCGCCAGGCCCGCCCCATGACACACTCGCCTATAGGACCACGCAAATGGCATGGCTTCACCCTCATCGAGTTCATGGTGGCAGGGGCAGGCATGTTGATCTTGGGCGGGGTGTTGTTCACGCTGTATGTGACACAGTTTCAAAGTCTCTCCATTTTGATGAGTCGCTTCACCGTGACCAGCACATTACGCAATGCCGCCGAGCAGATCGAGCGGGATGTGCATAATGCTAGGGCGCGTGTGACCGGCCTGCCTTGCACTTGTGGTGTCGTTGGTGGGTGCCCGTATCCTAATGCGCTCGTGCTCGATGTTCCAAACGCGCTTGGACCAGGTGTCAATGGGGTGGTCGTCTACCGCTGTCGGCCACCTGGAGCTTGCGATTCGGTGAATCCGGCTGCGGTGGATCGGCTGGTCGATGATTCTGCTTGCGCCAACCCTCCTCCAACCGCCGCGCAGACTCGCCAGATCGCGGAACGCTCAACCCGATTCGCGTTTGCTCAACAGTGCGATCCGGACACGGTTCTTAATCCTCTTCTGCCTGGAGGCAACCGCTCAATCGAGACCCGTCTACAAGTCGAGAACCGCACAGGACCCTACACGACCTCCGGCAAACTCGCGCTCTGTTATACGATGCGTAACAATTAGTTAGAGCGGCCCTTCTCAGCACTTGCAGGGTGTGGTATAGTTCATTTCAGAAGGTGGTGCGAAAAGGCAAACCTGTCGTAAGGCAGGGACCCCCCGAAGTTTCGCGTTACGAAACTGGATCGGGGGCCCCGCAGGCAGATTGCAAAGCAATCTAGCGGGGGCAAAACCATCGACCCCTTAAGGGGCAGCGAGGTTACCGAACACCATGAGCGATAACGCCCTCAGAATCGTGAGAGTCTTCCGTTCCCGCAAGGGAAGTATCACCTTTGCCTTCCTCCTGCTTGCCTCCCTCTCAATGCTCGGCACGCCCTTTGTCATGACCGGTCTTTCGGAAGGCCGCCTTCAGACCCGCTCCACCGGCTCCGTGATCGCCCTGGCCGCCGCCGAGGCCGGCCTAGCCCGAGCGCTCTGGATATATAACTATAACGAAGGATTGTTTGGTGATAATGGGTGGCCCGTGACTGAATGTCCTCTCGGCTCGTCTATCTGGTGCGCCTCCCGGATTTCCCCAGATCACCTGACCTTCACGGATGCCAACAGCACACCTCTTAGCACAGCAAACGTCACCATCACCAACCTCCGCTTCCTCCCAACGTCCAATAACGGCCGGGCGACAGTGACCTCAATCGGCCAGATGAATACGTCCAACGTCTCAACGCAATTAACAGTGCAGTTGTCTTCAAACGGAGGAGACCCGGGAGCGCAAGAACCCCTCCGCGCCAAGGCGCAAATTCGGCTCAACCAAGGCGTCCTGGTGGATAGCTATAATTCCGCGCTGGGGGTGTACGGCGCGGGTCTGAGCGCTTCTCCTCATGCGATTTATGGCTCGCTGAACAAAAGCCAGAACGGGGTTCCAGCGACGTATCGGGCCTCCATTCACACCGCCTCAACGGAGACCTGGAATCCAAGTCAGGCGGTGTATCTCGAGCAAACCACGACCGTCTATGGCAAAGCCTCTATCGGTACCGGAGGGACCAGTAGCGCATTTCGTCTGCCTCCGGGAGAGACCAACATCGGCAATTTCATCAAGGGGGATCAAGACGGCGTCATCTGGGGCACCGACACCACGACGTTGACCACGGTTCCCAACCGCACCGTCTCGTACGGGAGCACGAACTACACATCTTGCGCCTCGGGGCAAATTATTGATCTCACGGTGAGCTCCAGCGTGGATAGCATCGTGCTGCCTGCAGGAGCGGGTGGTTGCACGATTCGAATTACCGGTAACGGCACGCTGCGCGTCCGCACCTTGAACATGCCGGGAATCAACAATCGTGTCGTGCTGAATGGGAACGTCAACCTCTTGGTAGCTACCGCGTTTACCATGGGTGACGCAGCGATGATCGAGGTCCCACCCAATAAGGACACCAGCATCCAGATGAACGCCACCAACTCCCAGTTCACCCTGGGCCAGAACGCAATGGTGAACACCTCCACGCAAAAACCGGGGAGTTTCGAACTCCAGATGAAAGGCAGTCTTGAGGCGAGTGCTAGTGATACCATCGTGATGGGCAACGGCACAACCTTCTACGGCAGGATCCTCGCACCCAAGAGCCGCGTTGACCTGGGCCAGAGCACGCACTTCTTTGGCGCCATTGAAGCGGATACCATCTGGGTTGGCCAATACTCAGACATCCACTTCGATGAGGCGCTGCGAGGGAACGGCTGCACAGGCTGTACTCCCCTGAAGGTCTCTGTGTTTTCCTGGAGCCGCCAATAGTCCTCTGAGTCCTCTACATCCCTTCCCAGCGTGGTATAATACATGCCCCGTTTCATCCCAACACATGATCCGTATCGCTTTGGCTCAGCTCAATCCAACGGTGGGAGACCTCTCGGGCAATCGCCGAAAGGTCGAAGAGGCTATTCAACAGGCCCAGGCCTGGCGTGCCGACGTGGTGGCGGTGCCTGAGCTGGCCTTGACCGGTTACCCCCCGGAAGATCTGCTGCTCAAACCGGCGTTTGTCGAGGCGAACCTTCGCGCGCTCCAGCAGCTCGTTCCCGCCAGCCGCGGACTGGTCGCAGTGGTGGGCTTCGTCAATCGCGATCGTACGGGAAAGCTGTACAACGCAGCCGCCTTATTGGCCAACGGTCAATGGCGGGCGACCTACCACAAACAGTGTTTGCCGAACTACGGGGTGTTCGACGAGAAGCGTTACTTTGCATCCGGCACCCAGCCTCTCCTCGCCCAGGTCGCAGGGGTACGGATGGGCGTCACGATTTGTGAAGATCTGTGGGAAACCTGGCCGTCTCAGGTGCTCGCTCAGGGGGGATGCCAACTGGTGCTGAATATTTCTGCCAGCCCTTATCATGCTGGAAAGCTGCCGGTACGTCAACGGCTCTTTGCCGCACGGGCTAGAGCCAATCGTCTGGCGATTGCGTACTGCAATCTCGTCGGTGGGCAGGATGAACTGGTGTTTGACGGGGCAAGCCTCATCCTGGATGCGCACGGCACGCTGCTGGCTCGCGGCGCGCAGTTTCGAGAGGATTTTGTGGTCTACGATGTGGAGCGTTCACATCTCGGGCGAGCTGCCTCTCATCGAGGGGACGGGCTCAAGGTTTCGCTTGCTCCACCCAGGCGTCCTGCGCTACATCCAGCGCTCAAGCCCACGCTGGGTCCGGTTGAGGAAGTCTACGAAGCGCTTGTGCTGGGCGTGCGGGACTATGTGAAGAAGAACGGATTCTCAACGGTGGTCCTAGGGTTGTCTGGAGGCATTGATTCCGCACTCACCGTCTGCTTGGCCGTTGATGCGCTGGGCGCGGCGTGTGTGAAGGGGTTGGTCATGCCGTCTCGATATTCCTCGCGAGCCACGCAGGCAGACGCCAAGCAGCTTGGAGCCAATTTGGGCATCGAGGTGCGAGAGATCTCCATTGAGCCGGTGTTCCGAGCCTATCTGAAGACCCTCGAACCCTTCTTTAAGGGTCGCCAGGCGGATATCACCGAGCAGAATCTCCAAGCGCGCATTCGCGGCAATCTCCTGATGGCGCTCTCAAACAAATTCGGCTGGCTCGTGTTGACGACGGGAAATAAGAGCGAAATAGCCACTGGTTACACGACTCTCTATGGCGATATGGCAGGCGGGTTTGCCGTGATTAAAGATGTGCCAAAGACGCTGGTCTACCAAGTGGCTCAATTCCGTCAGCACCGGGGACTTGCGGCCCCCATTCCTCCGCACATCATGACCCGCGTCCCCACGGCAGAATTAGCCCCTCATCAAACCGATCAAGATACGCTGCCGGCCTATGACGTGCTCGATCGCATTCTCAAGAGCTACGTGGAGGACAACCGCAGCATCCAAGAGATTCTTGCGATGAACCGCGTGGACGCCTCGACGGTGCGCCAGGTAGCCCGCATGGTGGATCGAGCCGAGTATAAGCGCCGCCAAGGCCCGCCGGGCATTAAGATTACCCCGCGAGCCTTTGGCCGAGACCGCCGCATGCCCATTACGAATCACTACCACCAAGACTAGTGACTAGCGAACAGTGATTAGTGGATAGTGAACAACGACAAACATGGTACGCAGTTTTCGAGACTTGGAAGTCTGGCGCAAAGCTCATACGCTAGCTGCTAAGATATTTGATTGCACCGAGCAGTTTCCCAAGAGCTATCTCTATGATCTCACCACCCAAATACGGCGAGCCGCGCTTTCCATTCCCACGAACATTGCAGAAGGCTGTGCGACGACCCATACGCGAGAACTCCCGCAGTTTGTGAATATTGCTCGTCGCTCAGTGAGCGAGACGCAACACCTGCTCTTCTTTGCGTTCGAGCGACGGCTCCTGACGAAAGAAACTCATCTTGAGCTGAAACTAGCGTATGATGAGGTCGGCCGGATGTTAAGCGGCCTAACAAACTCACTGAAACGTCAAACACGTCGTCCGGCTCTTTCACTCACCACTAGCCACTAGCCACTAGCCACTTCATGTATCGGGTTCTGTTGATCACTGATGATTGGACGACCAAAAAGCCGCTCAAGTCGGGGTTGCTGGAGCGCGGGTTTACCGTCGTGCCGCTCGCATCTGCCGAGCTCTTGAGCGAAACGTTCAACCCTCCGAAGGCGGATGTGATTGTCATGGATTTAGAGCGCTGTGCGACGGAGGCGGCGAAACTCTGCCCGATGCTCAAGCGCGAGCGCACGCTCAAAGATCTTCCGCTCGTCCTCCTCATGACTGAGGAGCAGCTGGGGCGCATCGATGTCACGTGGGGCGTCGAAGACTATCTCACCCTGCCGGTCAGCGTGATTCGGCTGGCTGAGCGACTCAACTTTCTTATGTGGAAACTCCATAAAGTTGAGCGTCACAACGGATTTGCCTCGGGCGGCCTAGTGATTGATTTTGAGCGCTACGAAGTGCATGTGCACGGAGAGCCGGCCGATCTGACCTACAAAGAGTTTGAGCTGCTCAAATTCCTCGCGACCCATCCAGGGAAAGTCTTTACCCGCGAGGCACTCCTTGATAAAGTCTGGGGCTACGATTTTTACGGCGGCACCCGCACCGTCGATGTGCATATTCGCCGCCTGCGCTCAAAGATTGAAGTGGGCGGGGCGACCTATATTGAAACGGTGCGGAATGTCGGCTACAAATTCCTTGGGGAAGCTGCATGACACCACAGATGACACAGAAGCCCACAGAGGCACAGAAAGGCTCTAAATGTTCTCTGTGTTTCTGTGGTGTTTCTGTGTTTCTGTGGTGTGCGTTGGTGCTTGGCCAGCCGTCGGTGCAAGCGTTCGGGTTTGATGAGACTCCAACCCAGTGGCCAGCAGGCTCCACCATTGAATTTGTGGTCAACATGGCCGGCGTACCTGAAGGACTCGCACAAGACCAGTATGTCGCATCGCTGCGCAAGGCACTGGAGGCCTGGCGTGCGGTGCAGACGGTGGAACTGCCCTTTGCCATCGGTCCGATGATTACAGACGCAGGCCGAATCTCACCCAAGGCCGACGGCACCAACATGATCTTCTGGAAGCCTGGTTTTGTCGCGCGGGATCAGTATGCGGGCAAGGCCTATCCGTATCACACCGAGTGCGATATCTTGCTCTCGCCCAAACCTCCGTTTACGCTCCTCGACGTGCAGGCGACCGTCATGCATGAGCTGGGCCACTGCATGGGCTTGGCCCACTCAACCGCAGCCAGCGTCATGACGAAGTTCCAGGGATTGCCCTCCATCGGCTATGACGACACCATTGCGCTAGCTCTCTTGTATCCGCGGACGGACTGGCCACTGAAGCGGCGCACGGCGACCCTCAAGGGAAAAGTGGTTCTCCAGGGCGATCCCTTGTCTGGTGCCTTGGTGCGCGTTATCGATGTGGGAAGCTCGCGCGTGATTCTCGCCGGGTTTAGCGGCCTGGTGAATGGGCAGCGGCGCAAGGATCCTAGCGGCCGTTTTGAGCTCCCCGGCTTGCCGCCAGGACAGCGACTGACGCTCCGCGTCGAACCGATGGATGATTTCACCGCCTCCGACCCCCCAGGGTATGGGGCGCCGGTCACGACCCGCCCCCCGTCGTTTCATCCCCTCGTCATGGAGCTACCGGAACTCGACGCAGGAGACGTGCACGATGCTGGCACGCTCACGGTCTTGGACTAACGGCACCGCGATCATCGTCGGAGCGTGTCTGTGCTTCGTGATCGGGTGCGCTTCAGCACCTCCGCACCGATCGTTCCCCACCGCCTTCTCTGCGAGGCATGTCCCCGGCGAGCTCATCGTCAAGTTGCGGCCTGCTGCCGGCGAGGTGCTCAAGACCGTGCTCGCTGCAGGGCACCCGGCGACTCAAACGACGCTTCCATGGCTCGATACACTCAACAGGCGCTTTGGGGTCACCCGTATCGAACCGCTTCTGCATCAGCACGCCGATCCCGAGGAGCTGGCGCGCAAGTACCCCCAGCGGGCTCGGCGAGCCCCTGCGGGAACACCCGTTCCCTCCCTGCGCCACGTCTATAAGCTCATGCTCCCACCTGAGGCAGACATATCGGAAGCGATAGCCGCCTACAGCGCCCAGCCGGACATCGAGTACGCCCACCCCAACTATCTCGTCACGGTCCAGTGACTTGCCACGTCCGTCCCACATCAGGTATGCTTTTTTAAGTAGTGTTCATTCAGGTTACGTGAAGGACCATTCTTGGTGACAACACGGAGCCCTGGTGTGATGAAGCGACTGACAGTCTTGTGGGTGAGCGCGTTCACGCTGTTGCTGATTCTCAATCTCATGGTGCTGCCCCGCGTCTCTTCGGCCAATCTTCAGAGCGATCCTTCCTCCCCTCCGCGTTATGTTCCGGGCCAGCTCATCGTCAAGTACAAGGACTCCGTCACCGAGTGCGTCCACTGTCTGCTCAAGAGCGGCCGTCGATTCCGCGATGCGACCACAGATCGCAGCGACTCACTGGATCGTCTCCATGCGAAATACCACGTGCGCGAAACACGCGGGCTATTTCGCACTGAAGGGGAAGAAGCCACATTGCGAGGCCCTAGGACGACCGCGGCACTCAAGCGCCACCACACGGATCGTGCCGATCGGGCGAAGCGCCGGTTTGCCAAGCGATCCCAGCGCGTCGCGGCGGGCATCCAGGTTCCAGATTTGGCGCACGTCTACGTCCTGGAGCTGCCACCCGAGGCGGATGTCGAGGCGGCGGCCATCGCATTTGAAACCGATCCGCATGTGGAATACGCCCATCCGGACTACCAAGCCACTGTGTACGCGGCACCCAATGATCCCTACTATCAATCCTCAGGTTCCTGGGGACAGCCCTACGACGACCTGTGGGGCGTGAAAAAGCTGCAGGGTGAATCGACCTGGGAGATCAGCCAGGGTCGGAACATGCTCGTAGCGGTGGTGGACACCGGCCTAGATCTGATCCACCCAGACATCGCCGCGAACACCTGGGTCAACTTAGATGAAGTGCCGGACAACCAGGTTGATGACGACGGCAATGGTTTCATCGACGATGTGCACGGTTGGGATTTTGCATCAATGGACAACCAGCCGATCGATGGGCACGGGCACGGCACGCATGTGGCGGGCACCATCGCGGCCATCGGTCAGAACGAACTCGGCATCATCGGAGTCGCCCCGCTCGCGACTATCTTGCCGGTCAAAGGCCTGGATGATCAGGGTAGCGGCACCTTCAGTAGCTTAGCGAGCGCCATCGCGTACGCGGTCGATAACGGGGCGGACGTCATCAACAACAGCTGGGGGTGCGCGTCGAGGTGTCCGAGCGTGCCGGAAGCGGTGAGCGCTGTTCAATATGCCTACGCGCTGGGCGCGGTTGTGGTGTTTGCTGCCGGAAACAACAACGACGATGTGGCGTATTACGCCCCGCAAAACATGGCGACCTCAAAACCTATCGTCGTGGCCTCAACGGACCATGTCGATCAGAAGAGTGATTTCTCGAACTATGGAGCGCAGATCGACGTAGCGGCCCCTGGGGGCGACAGCGCAGACGCATCGCCCAACGCCGCCTATCGGAACGTACTGTCATTGCGAGCAGAGGGGACGGACATGCAGGCCAATCCCGTCCAGGTGATCGGAACGAACTACTATCGGGTGCGAGGGACCAGTATGGCCGCGCCCCACGTGGCCGGGCTTGCAGCCCTGGTGCTGCAGCGCGAGCCCACACTCACCAATGAGATGGTCCGGCAACGGATTCGGGCCGCAGCTGATGACATCCTCCCGACCGGATGGGACGCGTATACGGGGACAGGGCGAGTCAATGCCAGCCGCGCAGTGAGTGGAAGTCCCACGGTGTGGGTGCAGCTGACCTCCCCAACGGGAACGGTTGCGAGCGCAACAGAGCTCCCGATCTTGGGGACGATCACTGGCTCCGGGGCATTGCTCTACCAGCTTGAGTATGGCGTGGGATGGAATCCGACGATATGGACCCTGATCGAACAGGGAAGCGGTCCCATCATCAATGGGCTCTTGGGGACCTGGGTCGTCACGCCGCTGGGCGATGCCCAATATACCCTTCGGCTCAGCGTCCAGGATTCGCAGGGGGCCATGATCGAAGATCGCCTCTGGATTCGGCTGGATCATGCAGGTATCACGCATCCAGACGCGGAGGCGCTGATTGGAGGATACCAGCTTCTTTCGATTGAGGGGACAGCCGCAGGCGTCGGATTCCAACGCTATGAGGTCGTCTACCAAGATGCGGCAGGGGGGTCCTGGCGACAGGACGGGGTCATCCTACCTCAGGGCGGCCTTGAGCCGGTGATTGAAGGGCTACTGGCAACGTTGGATCCGAGCGTCCTTACCAAAGCGGATTGGTACACGTTGAAGCTCATGGTCCACCGCACGACCGGCACGACCGAGGAGACTCGTCGGGTCTTCATCGACCCAGACCTGCTTGCCGGTTGGCCGAAGAGCAGGATCGGTGATTGGCAAGTCCATCCGGCGATTGGCGATTTGAACGGCGATGGCCGGCTCGAGGCGATCACGATTCAGAATCACCGCCCTGACGGCAATGAGAAACTCGTGACCGTCTATGTTTGGCAAATGGACGGAAGCGGGTTGAGTCCGGTATGGCCGAAAACCATCGATTTGTCCGCGCAGCTCCCCGGAGGTGCGGATTATGCGTTGCCAAATCATCCAACACTGGCGGACCTTGATGGAGATGGATCTCCGGAGCTGCTGGGAGTCATCTCACTCAACACCTACAGTAAACCATCAGATGTGTATCTTTATGTTTTCCGGAGTGATGGCACGGCGTATCCTGGCTGGCCCAAAATCCTGGTCGGCGAAGGCCGTGTCTATTTCTCCTCTCCATCCGTCGCGGATATCGATGGGAACGGGCAACCTGACATTGCGGTGGTGACCGCCGCAGGAAAAGTCCACGTGTGGACGCATGAGGGTGCGCCCGTGTCAGGGGCCGTATGGCCGCAGTCCATTGGTCCGCAGGTGGCCGGGCGGGGCCACTCATCCGTATTGCTTATCGATGTCGATCGCGATGGACGGCAAGAGGCGTTTGCCGGATCGCACAATGGACTCGTCTATGGGTTCCGTTGGACGGGTGACAGGTTGTCCGGATGGCCGCAATCGCTAGGTGGCGGCATGGTGACCACGACGCCTGCTGCGGCGGACCTCGATCGTGATGGTCAAGTCGAAATTCTCGCGAGCTCTTATGACAAGACAGCCGCCGGAACTTATGCCCCGTCTTCGCTTCGCGTGTGGACACCCGCAGGCGTAGTGCGATGGAGTAAAGGGAGCGGCATTTTTCGCCGGAGCGCGCCCATGGTGGGGAACGTCGATGATGATCCAGAGCTCGAAATCGTCGATCATCAGGAGCGGACCTACCCATGTCAGCCCCTGTGCCACGAACTGTACGTCTGGAATCACGATAGCACGATCGTGAGCGGCTGGCCAGTGTACGCGCCACTCAGCCCAATTCAGGCGATGTACGATCTCGAGCAGGATGGAAAAGCAGAAATCGCCGTGGGGGGCCTTGGCCCGATCATTCTGAACGGAGCGGGCCAAATCGTTTGGCAGCGGAACTACACTGGAAAGTACTCTCCTGCAGCTCCACTTCTTGCCGATTTTGATCGGGATGGTCGGCTCGAACTATTCGGGAATCAGGACACGTTTATGAATCAAAAGTTCGCGGCTGACTTCTATCTGTGGAAGACGAACTACACGTCTGGGGCAGAGCTGATTGGTTGGAGTCAATTCCAAGGCGGCTCAGCGCACCGAGGGAAATTCCCCGCGAATCTTGCCCCAGTCATTGCACCGCTCAATGACCAGATCGTCGCCGAGGAGCAATCCATCACCGTCAGTGTGATCGCAACGGATCCTGACGGGGATCCAGTGACGGTGACGGCCGATGCGCTTCCTGCGGGGGCGAGTTTTGATCCGTCGACACGGATCTTTGATTGGACGCCGACGTTTACCCAGGCCGGCGACTACAGCGTGACGTTTACGGCAGCCGACCCTGACGGACTGCGCGATACCGCCATGCTCCTATTGACCGTCACGAACGTGAATCGGGCCCCTGTGCTCGCTCCGCTCAGCGACGTGTCCATCGAGGTCGGTCAACTGCTGAGTCTAACCGTCGGCGCGACCGATCCGGATGGGGATGCGGTGACCTATGACGCCGAGCCTCTGCCTTCTGGCGCGACCTTGAACGCCACGACAGGCGTATTGCAATGGACTCCTAGCGCTGCCCAGCTCGGGACGCATTCGCTGCAGGTCACGGCCAGCGATGGCCAGCTCACCGCCAGTCAGTCGCTGACGATGACCGTGACGGCCGCGCCACCCCTCGCCGCCTACCCGTTTGAAGAGGGGAGCGGCACCACGACGGCGGATGCCTCCGGCCACGGCTTCACCGGGACGCTAGGGGGAGCGACCTGGGGAGCAGGGCGCGTCGGCCAGGCGCTCGTGTTCAACGGGGTGAATGATGCTGTGCGAATCGGCGCCGCGAGTGCGCTAAACCTCACCGGCGATCTGACAATAACCGCCTGGGTCTACCACCGGACCCAAGCGGGTGCGGATGTCATCGTGGGAAAGGGTGGCTGCTATGGCAAACCGTGCCCGTATGCGCTGCGGCTTGCCGGCGGCGGGGGGCTTTGCTTTACCCAGAACAATGGCGCGCCCCAGCAAGAAAACCTTTGTTCCACTCCGACGGTCGTGCCCCTGAATCAGTGGACCCATGTGGCCGCGGTGCGCAGCGGCACGAGGGGCAGCCTCTACCTCAACGGCGTGCTGGTGACGGGGCCGACCACGTTCACCCGAGCGCCGACGGCAAATACCGCCTCGCTGACCCTCGGCAATGTGGATGTCAACGGGGACGCGCCCTTCGATGGCGTTCTCGATGAGATCCGGCTCTACGATCGAGCCCTGTCCGCGACCGAGATGACCGACCTCCATGCAAGTGCAGGACCAGCGCCAGACACGACCCCTCCAACGGTTGTCCTGACCGCGCCCGCCAACGGGAGCACGGTGAGCGGCACCATCGTCGTCTTGGCGAATGCCTCCGATAACGTCGGCGTGGTCGGAGTGCAATTTCTGCTCGATGGGGTTGCCATGGGGCCTGAGGATATGTCGGCACCCTATGAGCTCTCCTGGGATACGACCACAACGACCAACGGGTCGCATACCCTCACCGCGAAGGCACGGGACGCAGCGACACTCCAGACGCTCTCAAGCCCCATGAGCGTGACGGTCTCCAACGCTCCACCCTTGTCAGCATCTCTTGTTGCCAGCTTCCCCTTTGAGGAGGGCAGCGGTTCCACGACCGCGGATGCCTCGGCTTATGGCTGGCTGGGAACGTTACTGGGCCCGAGCTGGAGTCTGGTAGGACGCCTCGGCAAGGCGTTGGATTTTGATGGCGTGAATGATTACGTGTCAGTCCCCAACGCCCCCGCGCTGAATCCGCAACGACTGACGCTGTCCGCATGGGTGAAGGTGCGAACCAATACGACGGTCCAACGCATCCTTGATCGCGATGGCGGCGCCACCACCACGTACTTCTTAGGACTGGGCGGCAATCCGAACACCGTGGTTTTTAGAATCGGTAGCAGCTTCGTGAAGGGTACGAGTCCCGTGACGGCGAATAGCTGGCATCACATCGCCGGCGTCTATGACGGGACGAAACTGACGGTCTATCTGGATGGGGTGGCGAATGGCACCCTGACCGCCTCGCCCACGGTGGTGGACAATGGCGTGCCCCTCACCATCGGGCGCCGGCCAGCGGGCGGTGGTCCGGTGAATGGGCTGATTGACGAAGTCACCATCTATGACCGTGGGCTCTCCGCGGCGGAGATCACCGCTCTCTACACCCAGTGATTTTGGCCTAACCCCTTGTCTAGCAAGCGACTGATCAGGTATGCTTGATTACGTACTCTTCAGCAATGTTACGCATATTCAGACGACCAACACCTGAGCCGCCGAAACAGACCGGCGAGCCCACAGCTCCTGGGCCGGCGGTGTCGGTGTCTGTCCCTCCTCCGGTGCACCAGACCCAAACCATGTACAGCGCTATCCCGTCAGGGGTCAACCGCAAACGGCGCAATGAAATCCGAATCAATCCGTGGTTGGTTCTTCTGGTACTCCTCGCCGCGTTTTGGGGCGGAGGCTCCTATTACTTGCGGATACATCCCGATGCACTGGCACCCGAGCACCTGGAGCAACTCTCGGCGCTGAAGGATCGCGCCGGCGAGCTGATCGAAGAAGCCAAGTTGCGTCTGGCAGGCGACGGTGCCGAAGAGACGACCGCCAAGCCAGGCCAGCAGAATGGCCGTGAAAAAACGTCCAGCACAAAGCGCGTGGCGAAGTCTATCAAACCAGCTGCGCCGCTGACAAATCAGCACCGGCTCTATCTGACAAACGGGGATTGGGTGACGGGTGAGCTGGTGCGTGAGACGCCCGAGGAAGTCATCCTCCGGTGGGATTATGGCGACGTGAGCTTCAGTCGCAAGGAGATTTTACGGCTCGTCAAAGAGGGCGCACCCCCGCCAGCCCCTAAGCCAAATCCCACTAATGGTGCTGCCGTGATCCGCAACCCTGCAACGCTGCACCTCACCAACGGCGGCATTGTGACCGGCGAGCTCGTGCACGACATGCCAGAGCAGGTTATCCTGCGTTTTGAGTACGGCGAAGTGGTGTTCCCGCGCCATGAAATCAAACAGGTCGAAAAGAGCGGCGAGGTCTCCGCGCCGGCCGCGATCTCCATGCCGTGGGAAGGGGAGCACAAGAAAATCGATTGGCCCCATCAGCACGATGTGGTCATCAGGCTCATGAATGGGCAGATCATTGACGCGGCGATCACCAGCGTCACCCCAGAGAGCGTCATGCTCACGCATAGCCTGGAGGGCGGCGGGCAGGCCGAACAGCCAATTGCACGAGCCGACATCGACCAGCTCATGTTCAAGCCCATCCGAAATGAGCGCTCGACCCAAATCGAAGAGAATCTCAAGACGCTCTTTCCGAATATGCACTGGTATGAAGAGGGCATGTTCACCATCGTCACCGACTCCATCCCCCCGACCGTGAAGGAGTATCGCCGGACGATCCGCGACTTGGCGACCGACTGGTATCTCACCTTTCATCCACTCATCACTGGTCGCGCACCGATGGTGCATCAGTATGTCGTGATCTTCGAAAACTGGGATTCGTACATCGAGTATGCCGCGACCGATGGCATTCCAGGGTGGCTCGCCGTGGGCTATTTCCATCCGGAAGAGCAGGTGTTGTACTGCTTCAACATGTTGGGCGAGCGGTTTTCAGATTTCCTCTATGACGTGTTCTTGGGACAGCTGCGTGAAGCTCGGGACCGCGTGGAGAACCAACTCAAAGGCTCGCAGGTGGAACTCTCGGTGGAGGGACAGCTCTCGGAGTTTCTTCAAAAGTTTGAAACCGCCCATGCCATGGTCCGCCAGCTCTACGGCCAGCTGGGGATGAGCATTCTGCGGCATGAGCTCACCCACGCGATGTTTCATAACTGGCAGCTGCAGGGCATCAGGCTCTCGCAGATGTCTGAGCAGAATAAAACCGAATTGGAGCAAAAACGCGAGTATCTCAAATCCGGCGACATCGAGCAAAAACGAAAATTACTGGAAGAGCTGCTCAAGCAAGAAAGTGCGACTCAATTGCCTGACTTGCGCGCCGCTAACTCCTGGTTTGTGGAAGGGCTGGCCGGCTATATGGAGCCCACGCCGGTTGGCACGCCCAATCTCATGCGGCTAGCCGAGCTTCAAGCAGCGCGCGCCAACCAGCACGTCCTGCCGCTGGAGTTCTTAAGCGTGTTCGGGCTGGGGAGCTTCACCGGCATGTCCAATCAAAGCATGTTGGATGCCTACGCGCAGAGTTGGGCGCTCTGCCATTTTCTGATGCAGCGCTACCCCCAGGGGTTCTTGGCCTACCTCCAGCGCCTGGCCCGCGAGCAGCCAAAACCCGGAGAGGATACGTTACCGTGGCTGATGGAGGCCTTGGGGAAAGAGCAGCGAGCGCTTGAGCAAGAGTTTCTCGCGTATCTAGATGCGTTTCCCAAAGAGGATCCGATGTGGCTTAAGCAAATGCAGCTCTTCTTGGATCTGCGCGCCGAGCTCATCAGTCTTGCCCAGCGCCTCTGGAGCCGGTAAGGAGTCCGCCACTTGTTCTTTGAGCTGAGTATCAGGTAAGCTTTCACTAGCAATCGAGAAAGGCAAACTCCGCGGAAG
>CAYNXT010000007.1:0-2774 GCA_964401235.1 uncultured Planctomycetales bacterium | reverse complement strand
CATGAGCCAACACAATCAGCAGCCGATTGATCCCTCTGTTGACAGGAGTCTACGGACCCTCAGGCATCTGTTTTTTTTGACCGTTATCATCTCATGCACCTTATCGACAGTCTCCTTTAATTTCTTTCGATCGACTTTGCAAAACGCTGACGCCCATGCGACCTCCCAACCATTTTCTCTACGGCACGCAGGCTCAACTTCTATTGCCATCGTCTTGACTTGGGATCCTGTACCAGGGGCTACAGCGTATGGCCTTGATCGAGATGTGGACCAATATTTTGATGCCCCGACCAGTTATACGCTCCCTGCGGAGACCCGAGCCTATGCAGATACAGGGCCATCGCCTGAAACTGGCAAGCGATTCCGGCCGCAATACCTCAGCGACCACCAAGTTGGATTAGCGCACGGCACGACGTACCACTATCGACTTCGCGCGCAATTCGCTGATGGCAGCCAACAGATCTCCCTCTCTATCAGTGCACAATTGGCAAGCGGCCCACCGAATATTGGCGGCGTCGTGGGCCAGCGCGACGTGGTACCGGATGACCTCTGGGCCGATGTGGTGTTGGGCCAACCAAACTTTGCCGAGTATGTCTTCGGCCGTCCGGCACCAAATCGCGCCGAACTGGCCGGGGGCATTGCCATTGATCGGGCTGCCACCCCAAACCGCATGTACGTGGTCGATACGAATCATAACCGCGTGCTCGGATTCAGTTCTCTAGGCACCTGTGGTGGAGGCAGCCAGCCCTGTACCGTGGATGCGGACTGTTCCGGCGGCGCGCAGTGCCAACTGCGGCCCGCTTCGGCACAGATGCCGTCGGTCATCCTCGGACAGCCAAACTCCAGTACGGCTGCCTGCAATGGCGATGCGACGAGCGAGTCCTATCCAAACCCGGCGCCGATTTCCGCCGGCTCGTTGTGCTTCACCGGCAGCGGAGGTATCAGCCCGCGCGAGGCGGTGCTGGTGAGCAACCCGGTGGTCGACGCGGACCATCATCTCTATGTGGCCGATGTGTGGAACCACCGCGTCCTGCGGTTTGACGATCCGATCGCGACCGACGCGATGGCCGATGCGGTCTGGGGCCAGAGTGGCAGCATGACGAGCGGCGACTGCAATAAGGGTGGGCGCAGCGCCCAGTCGCTGTGCCTGGACACTATCATGGGCATGGACATCGATACGACCGGCAATCTTTGGGTGGTCGATGTGGGGAACGACCGCGTGCTCCGATTCCCACATGGACAGTTCACCGCTGATGTGCTATTGGGGCAAGACACGTTCACGAGCCATCACGAAGATCAGGTGCCCGAGGATTCTATGCATTTCCTGTTCTTTCCATCAGCCGTTCGTGTGGACGCGGCCGGCAATGTGTACGTGACCGAGCGCGGCGGCGGCAGCCCGCTTGGATGGCGACAGACACGGCTCTTGTTCTATAGCGCCCAGTCGATCAGCGCCGGAGCAGGGACCGGGCAAGGGATCGATGCCACCACAGTCTTGCTCAACGCGGTAGATGACCCAATCACGCGCGCATGGGCGCTGGCGCTTGATCCACTCCGCGGGGGTCTGTGGGTCCAAGGAAGCGAGAGCGTCACCCATTTGTTCGATCTCACCTCGGGGCAGATCACCAAGACGATCGCCAATGGCATTGAATTCCGCGGCGTCGACGTGGATGCAGCTGGAAACCTCTATTTGATCAATGCATGGGACACGCAGACGATCTGGCGGTATCCTGCGTCACAGATCGACGCCGGCGGCACAAGCCCTCCGATTACTCGATCAGGATCGGACGGCGTGCTCGAATCCGGGAGGAAGGACGGAGCGCTAGACGACTTGATCGGCGTGACCGGTATGACATTGTCCGGTAACCAACTAGTCGTCACGGATCTCATGCGAATCCTTTTTTGGAATGACTACCGCACGGTGCAGACGGGTCAGCCGGCCGACGGCTCCTGGGACTATGGCTACTGGGGGGTCAATACCGCCTCACCGCGTCTGGATGCCTCAGGGCGTCTGTGGTTCTCCAGTCGCGGAGGCATGCCAGCAGCTCCGGTGGCTTCGGGCGTGAGCCCATGTCACACAGAGGCGTGTCTATGGGCAGTGGTCCCACCACTGCGGAGCGATTCTCCGGCGATCGAGGCGTTCTCCGTCGCCCAACTTCAAACAAAGGAAGGCGAACCGTTCGCGCCGTGGTATCAGGATTTGGTTTTCTTCGCGCCGATCGGCTCCGGCGATCGGATGTGGCTCGTGACGACGAGCCACGGACTTGTCCGACTCGTGAACATTGATGGCCAGGAGGATGCTAGTCGAGGTCCGTACGTGGACATTGTGCTCGGTCGACCGAGTCTCACCGAGAGCAATTGCCCCGGGACTGGTCCCTATGATCCGGTGACGGCGACTTCCATCTGCGAAGCGGTTCGGGTCAAACTCGATCCGAACGGTCATCTCTGGGTTGAGGATAAACCGCACAGTCAGGATGGCGTCGGCACACGTCTGCTGCGGTTTAATGCGGGGACGATTCCGAGCCAACCGGTCGCTACGATCTTCGGCACAATTGCCGCCAGTGCCGTGTACGGTGCCGGTGGGCATGCGGATCGAGGCACCGACTGCTTCACCGACTCGCCGACAGACTTCGAGACCGGGTGCCATCCGCATTTACCCATCTTTGGCCCGTCCGGCCAAATGGTGGTGGGAACGAATCCCTACATGAACTCTCGATTTCCACTGGTCTACTTGAATCCGTCTGCAGAGATCCATCCGCAGGTGGCCCTCGCGGATT
>CAYNXT010000006.1:0-26343 GCA_964401235.1 uncultured Planctomycetales bacterium | reverse complement strand
GCGGCATTGGGCTGGAGGCTGCCATCGGCTCGATAGATGAGGGAGAAGAGCGCATCGATTTGGCCTTGGGTCATGAGCGGGCCGCTGGAGGGGAGCACCACCCCGGTGAGCGTCGTCAGGGCGGTGAGCGCCTCAGGATCGGCTTGGAAGGCGAGGAGCATGGTGGCGGCGAGCGTCAGGCCCTGCAGGGTTAGGGTGGGATTATTAGCGGCCGGTTGGAGACTTCCGTCAGCCTTGTAGATCAGAGAAATCAGTGCATCGAATTCAGCCTGAGTCGTTAAGGGACCGTTGGCTGGTAGGGTTACTCCAGTAATCGTGGCAAGCGCTAAGCGGGCATCGTTGTCTCCTTGGATCGCGGTGTACATTGGTCCAGCCAGTGGTAGTGCCACCGTGAGTGCCGTAAAGTTGTAGGCTGATGGAATCACGGTGTCGAACAATCGCTTGAGTTGGTCATTCGTAAAGGCTGTCTGACCCGTTGTGAATCCAGCACCGGTCAGCACGTTAAAGGCGTCTAATTCAGCCTCATGCCCAACTGCCATCAGGAACTGTGCCAGCTCTTGAGCTTGGAGTAAGTTAGTCGTAAAGATGTCAAAGTTGTACGTAGGACTAAATGCAATCGCCGAGAGAGTCGTGAGTTGATCGGTTTCCAGTTGCGTTTGACCAGTCACGATCGGATTGGCATAGCGGCCTTCTTGGAAGAGGGCGTTGAACGCTGCCAGTTCATTTTCGTGGCCCACCACTGTCAAGAAATTGAAGAGGTCCTCCACAGGCCCGGCCACCGTCATCGTGACCTGGCTCACCTCATGGATCGTACGCAGATAGAACTGAACGTTTTGCTCGGCGTTGGGGGCGAGGAGATTCAAGTTGTACAGAGGGGTCTTGCGGCGGCGGTTTTCTTCCGCGGCGATGCCGACGGCCGCCAGGTAGGTTTCAACGCTGCCAAAATGCTGGTGGATCAGATCCGAGATGCGGCGCAGGCTGTCCCACTCATCACTACTGGCGCGCTCAAGCTCAAGCCGTCCCAGACCAAAACCAGATGGAAGTTCCAACGTCTCAAGCGCCAGGCGAGACTGATTCAGTTGGTAGGCGGTGGTGGCCAGCTCGACGAATTCCGCAAGGCCCACTTGACGCGTCGTGATGAAGTGGTAGATCTTGCCGGCGTTCTCCAGCGCCTGCGCATCGCCGACCAACAACCGGAAGGTCTCTTGCACATTCACCCCGTGAGTCCCTGCCTGCGCGGCCTGGTGGTCACTGCGCACCATCGCCAACAGTTCCGGATGCTCGTCCAACTGCCTGAGAAATTCCGCAGCGTCCTGGAGGTTGTTGTCAAACGCTTGCAGGAGACTGACAAGACCGCGAAGGACCTGACGCTTCGGCTCATCCAGTTGCGTGCCAAACGGCTGCCCGCCGTTGAGCCGCCAGAAGGTCACATCACCATGACTGAGCGAGTAAGCATCAATCTGCTTAGCTGTTTCGATCAACTGAGCATCTTCCGCCTGTTGTCCTGTCTTGATAGGCTCAACCGGCTCAACCTCTCGGGTTCCTGGACGCGCAACGGTCTTAGCCAGCGGGTCGGTCTCAACAGCCGTTTCAACAGCCGTTGATGGACTAGTGGCGGTTCCAGTTGATGCTTGAGCTTTGGCGAGGCTCGGAGGAGTTTGCGGACCGGTCTCAGATGGCGCCAGACCTGCAATGCCCGGCGTCCATCCACTCAGGTAGCCTTGGGTCGATGGAAACGCCTCGCTTGACTCTCCGCCAAACACATACCAGATATTGAGCTGGATGGTGAAATCTTTCGTGAGGATGCCCTGTTGATTCTTGTAGGGCGTCTGACTCACCAGCAGCGCAACCGGAACACCAAAGAGCGGCCCTTGCAGGCTAGCTCGGATATCATCGAATGGCTTGCCGGTGAGGCTCGACGTCACATCCAGTTTGGTATGCTCACTAAAGATCAAGGCCGTGCGAAGCGACCACGGATTGGCCAGTTCTCGCTGATACCCAACGCCCGCCACCACATCCAGTGCGCCAAGACTCTTTCGGACGTCAAATGAGCGGCGTAGATTGCTCATGCCGACCTTGAGAAATTCATCCTCGCTCAACCGGATGGTTGGGGCAACACTCCACATCTCCTCGCCTTCCCTTCCTAAGAATAAGACCGGAAGCCGGCCATACGTCGCGGCCAGACTCCCCAGCGTATTGCGCCAATCCACGCCAAGCGTGTAGCTGTCCCCCAGGATGCCGCTTCCACTCAGGGTGAGCCGCTGAGTGTCTCCGGTCAGCTCCATCCGCGTTGCATAGCGCCAAGCGTCTTTGGGCTGGGCGACGAACTGTGAGTTGCGGTTCCAAGACATTTCATGGACGAGCCGCAACCAATCGGTCAGGGTGATCCGGACCTCACCACCCGCTTGCTTGGCTGGTTCACGTGGCGCACGCTGGCCTTCATACCGGCCGAATGCCCGCAGCCACAACCAGTCCTTCGCAGTGCCACCGTAACTTCCTCGCAGGCTCAACGTCGGGGTTTCTTTCGAGGTCCAGGCATCTTTCAGCGTCACCTCAAGCTCGCGCTCATCACCACCACCTCGCAGACCCAGCAAGCCTAACAAGCCAAGGTCAGATTGACCCTGCTGACTCAACCGCCACACGAGCGTGCTTTGATCTAAGGGCAAGGCGAAGGGTCTGCTAGCTTCCTCGCGCGTGCTCGCTTGAAAGTTCACGGCACTTGCATACTCGCCACCAAGATCGTACGTGAGGCCTGCGCCAAAGCGGGACTGGTAGAAGGTGCTTGTCGGCCCTTTGAACAGTCGTCCGTTGTCAACAGGCTTGCGGAAGCGCGGCACAAGAAAGGCGCTCCCTGTGAGACGCTTACCCAGTTGGACCTCGGTGCGGATCCGGCCTTCTCCAGAGAGACTCCCAGGTCGCTTCTCCACGGCTCCGCCAAGCGTCACGTCTGAGAAGTGTCCGGTTAGATCAATCTTTCCCGTGGTCTCTTTCCGGCCCTGCTGATCTTTCCGCTCTTCAAGCGCGACACTTCCCGCTGGGATGGAGACACGAACAGCCTTTTCGCCTCCTCTTCCAATCCGGAAGCTCGGCTGCACTCCCACGCGATCTTGGAATTTGACAAGGAGAGCGTGAAGTCTCGCGAGCTCGGCTTTTGTCGATTCTTTGATCGGCACGGTCTTGCCGGATGCCAGGTCGCGTTTCTCAATCGGCTTGCCTGTGTCATCCAGGGTGTACTGGGTGCGCGCGCCATCCGGTGTGGTTTCGACGTAGCTGCGGATGCGCTCTGTTGGCTTGCCGGTAGCCGGATCAACGTGGTAGGTGAAGTCGCTGTAGGTGTAGGTTTGCACCCCAACCCCGGTGTCCTCGCCAAAGCTTCGCACAAAGCCGCTGACATCCTGGACCTGGTAGATCGTGGTCTGCTCGCGAGCCTTTTGGCCGGGCTGCTGCGCGGGTTTGATGGTCTTGGTGTAGCTCGTCAAGCGGCCGGTTACCTCTACCTCGAATTGGTACGCGGCCGAGGTGCCCTTGTCATCAAGCGCAAGGGCCGCTAATCGCACCTTCCCACCTTCAGCCGTCAGCGTCAGCCCATAGTCGCTAAAGAAGTTCTCCTTGTGGTTCAGCCATAACGTAGCGCGAACCATTTCATCCGCCGGCTGAATCGTCTCGCCCTCCACCACAAATCGCTCAGTCGTCTCTTTACCATCTCGATCAATGACCTTCCAGACGAAGCCGGATTGGTCAGAGGTAAACAGATGCGTGCGCTGTTGGCCATCGACCACCGACAGCAGCGTTCCGTCGTGGCTGACCACCACTCGGTGTGGATCAAGCTGATGCCGCGTCTTAAGATGGCCTGAGGCATCGAATACCAGAATCTGATTGCTCGCTCGATCGTAGGCCTGCCGGACATGACCCTGATCATCCGTGATGACGTCCGCATGCTGGCTGATCGCCCCCGCTGCGGTGATCGTCTTCACCGCAACCGGGATAGACTCTTGACGCGCCTCGTCCCACACGAGATGCTGGACCGTTGTGGTGGGATCCTTCCCGCGATAGTCGGTCTTGGTGATCGTCTGCTGATGGCCTTTGGCATCGAGTTCGATGTCGGTGCGCTCAAGCAACTTCGCGTCAGCCGCGCCCTTCTCGGCGCTCCAGACTTCAACGATGCGACCAAAGGCGAACTTCGGTGCCTCACCCGTCACTGCACTTCCCTTGCGCAACGTACCATCCTGGTAGTAGCTGGAGTAGCTCCATTCAGACGCCGGCTGTGTGGTGATGAAGCCTTCGTGGCCGACTTGCATCGCCACCTCGCGCTGGCTCACCGAGCGTGACTTCAGGATATCTCCTGAGGCATCTTTCCACACGACAGAGACGAGGTTGTCTTCGGTCGCATCCGCCTTCGTGGCGTTCATATCTCCAACGTGATAGACCTGACTCATCGTCCCGCCGTCAGTCGAGCGTCCTTCGATCACCAACAGGACTTTGCCATCCTGCTTCACGACCTTGTAGCCATCGCCCTCAACCTGCATCGGCTCTTGGCCAGCCACGTCCGCTAGGGCCGCATCCAGACTCGGGACCTCGTAAGATTTGGCCACGCCATCCACCTTTTGAGTGAGGTAGAAGCGCGCTTGGCTTTGGTCATCGACGTAGCGATTGACCGAGTAGTCATCCGCGATCCGGACCGTGACGAGATCGCCCTGGCGGACCTTGTAACCCACCAACTTGTTCCCATCGAACTGATGCTCCTCATAGGTCACAAGGCTACCGTCAGCCAGCACCGCCTTGGTCGGGATGAAGACCTCATGTGCCCCATCGCGCTCAAAGGTCGTGTGGACCATGCGGCCGGAGGAATCCGCTTGGCTGTGGACGTAGCGGATCGCGGCGCCTGCCTGATCAAACTCATACGTGCGGGTCCAGACGATTTCGGCAACAGGTGTGGGTTTACCGTCGATCTCCTTGGTGAGCTGCCGGGTCTGCGTCGCTTCATAACCAGACAGGGAGAACTTCCCTGTCGCGGAATCCTGCGCAAACACATGTTGGCTGTAGGTGAGCGCCGGTGCCTCAGGCGTCTTGGCGTTTTCCCGCAGTGGGATGTAGAGCTGATGCGCGAGGTCCCATGCAAACACCGTCGAAGTCCGCTCGCCGTCTTTCAGAGCCGTGTAGCTGTACTGTGCAGCATGGCCGTCAGCCGTCGTCTCATCGCTGTAGATCCAAGACGCCAGTTCCTTGCCCTCAGCATCCAGCAGGCGGGTTGGGCGACCCGTAGCGTCGAGCTCGGTGCGCTGCTGGGCCGTCTGATCGATGTAGGCGATTGGTGCGCTCTGCTCATCGAGCTCATAGGTTCTGGTCCACATGGGCGTCTCAGACCCTGCCACGATCCCGATCCGGCTTGCCACATAGCCACGCAGCCGGTTGCGCTCGTCAAACGTATGCTTGGAATACAAGGTCGTTCCCTCAGCATCAACCGCTGTGACAGGAATAAAGAGGTTTCCATCAGCCTGCCGCTCATAGGTGATGGTGACGGTCTGGCCATCTTGCTCACTGTGTTGGGTGTAGCGAACAGGGGTACCATCCTCAGCCACGGTGTAGGTGCGCGTCCAGAGGGTGACCGTGCGAGCCGTCAACGGCTTCGTGCCCGTCTTCGTCACTTCTTGCTTCGTCTTGGTGGCGAGATAGGAGGACACGTAAGACTGACCCTCTTGATTCACAGCGAACTCATGCGTGGTAAAGGTGATCACTCCTTCCGCATCTTCCAAGCTCACGGGTTTGTAGATGGCATGAGCCACATCCCATTCGAACGTCGTGGTCACTTTGACCGTCATGTCTTTCTCTTCGACCCATGTGGCGTGGGTGTAGCTCAGCGCGCGACCATCAGGCGTGGTCTCAGCAGAATAGGTCCATGACTCCAGTGGACGCCCCTTCGCATCTTGCAGGAGGACCGGCCGCTCCTTCGCGTCTAAGGTGGTGATGTTGCCTGTCGCCTGGTCGATGAAAGCGGTCGGGCGACCGAGTTCGTTGAACGGGTAGGTTCGCGTCCACTCGGTCGTGGTCGTGGACTGTCCGGTTTGAGGATCAATGGCCGTGATCGTCTTGACAGCCCTGGACGAAGCGACATAGGGCTTGTCGTCGTGGGTGCGACCAAACTCAACAGGCTGCCAGTCAATCGTCTCCTGACCCTCAATCGTTTGCTTCAAGACGAAGAGCTCCTGCACTGCGTCTTTCTCGTAACGGGCCGTTCCAGTGGCCTTGCCGGTCTGATCGTAGAAGGTCATGGTGTAGGCGATGGGCTTTCCCTGTTCGTCGTTCTCAAAGGCGTAGCTCGCCTTCTTCCATGCGTCCTTCCCATCTTTGTCTTGCTCGCCTTTCTTGGCGCTCCAGATTTCATCCGGGAGCCCGTCCTTGTAGTAAGTCACCGAGCCATCGTCACCGACCTGTGAACCTGCCATCGACTGCGTGAACTCAGCCACTTGCCAAAACGGCACCAGATACGTCGCTTGGGCTTGGCGCTGCTGCTCGCCGGGCTGCATGGTGGTGGCTTGCGCGCGCTGAGGCATCGACACCTCGACAAACAGCGAGGGGATCACCAGCGCGGTCATCACAGACACCACCATTGCCGCTCGACGCACGAACGTCGCGCCGCGCGAGTGGGACTGCACCAACCTCGTGGCGAGCTTTCCAAGGACGCTCGCCACAATGGTCAGCGGAGACAACATGCCCACCGTCACCCACATGAGCGCGTCTTTAACCGGGGATGGTCGCGCGGGTTTAACGGCAGGTGGTGCGAGGAACGCGAACGCTGGCGCGGAAGCGGCTCGAGCGGCTGCTTCCTGCTGGATCGCCACCTGGACGCTGGCCTGGAGCGCCAGTTCTTCCATCCGCTTGGAGACAGCGTCAACGATCGCCTCATAGAGTGCATCGTACTCATCCTGCGTCAAGGACTCTAGGGACCGGCCGCTTGCCTGTAATTCCTTCTTGATGATACGTTGAACGAGCCGCTCGATCGCTTTGCCGCGGAATGTGACGTCTGCATAGCGCTCTTCGTCCAGTAACACTGCAAGCGACCGTGGGCTCAGGCGGCGTACCACAGAGCGAGCGACGCTGAGGATGTCGAGGGTTGGCGGACTCGCTGGCTGCTGTGATGTCGCTGTGGCAAGGTGCTCCGTCACAGCAGCCGGAGCTTGCGCGGTTGACGGCGAACGAACCGATCGACCAACCAGCTTGGCCAATGCGGTCTTGATCTGGGTGCGGTAGCGGTGGGCAAGATACGCGACCAGCCCTACACCGGCGGCGATGAGGACGGTTTCAAGCTGATGTTGTCCAACCCATTGCGTGAGTGTATCCCAGAGCGTCGGGGCGTGCTGGACTGGTGGTGCTTGCTGCGTGACGTGCGAGACGGCCTCAGGACTTGCCACCGCCTGGGTGGCGTGCTGGGTGATGGCCTCAAGCGGCTGGCCGGTGAGTTGATGGATCGCTTCGGGCGTTGCGTACTGCTGCGGAACGGTGAGGTGCTGCCCCACTTGGATCAGGTTGGGATCGGTGAGGCTGGGATTGGCGCTGGCAATCTCTTGGACGGTCTTGGCAATCTGGGTGGCGCTGGGTTCATGGATGCCGTTGGCCTGCAACACGTCTTTGGCAATCCCCCACAGGGTGTTCTGCGAGGGATTCGTGATGGTCCAGGTCTCAGCACGAGTGAGGAGGCTTGTGCCTTTCGTGAAGAACTGCTGGGCGAGCGAGATGCCAGGCAGGGTGAGGAGTATGCCAAGAACTGTAAGACCAATCCGCTTCCAATTGAACCGCTGAGCCTGCGGGCCGATGGTGGGCGCCACGGTGCTGATGGCTTGTTGAGTTGGCGCACGCGCGCCGTGGGCTTTGGCAAGCCAGCGCCGGATGACCTGGGCCGCTTCATACGCGAACCCGCCCGGCTGGGTGAACATGAGCTTGAACATCTGGGGGAAGTTGGCAGGCAGACCAAACACCGTCACACCTAGCGGCGCGCCCTTTCCTTCCTGATCCGCCTCGGCGGCGGGTGGCGCATGTGCTCCCTTCGCCTTGGCAAACCACTTCCGGATCAGCAGCGCCCCGCCAAGTGCGGTCAAGCCAAGCCCACCCAGCACAAGGCCCGCGAAGAACCCGCCTGCATCTGACCCCAGACCAGTGGGTGACTGGACGATAGTCGCCGCCTGCAGGAACGCCGGGACCCCGATGATCAGGACGAGTGTGAGCCCGACCCATTTCGCCACACGCTTTAGAACCTCGAGCTGAGGAGTTGCCAGGCGGCTGCGTACTCGACCAATCCCATCATCGATGACATTAACGAGCTTGACCACCATGATCGCTAAGATCACAGCACTCACGAACGTCGTCAAGACGATCAAGCCCGCAGTGGCGAGGATGGCGGCCACTTCCCTCAGCACTGGAACCGTCAAGATCACGCCGGGAATTGCGACAAGCGCTGCGAGGAACGCTGCGCTGATGGCCACAAATGCGACCCGTTGCCCGATCGACATGCCTGACCACTGGGCTTTAAGCTGGGCTCCATCCAATTGCACCTGATCGTCATCTTTGGGTCGCTTCTCAGTACGCACAACCCCCTGCTGCTTACTGAACAACGGCTGAATGAGGTTCTCCCACACCCCTCTGGTGATGACTTCAAAGCCCACGAAGATGGCAACAGCCGTTGAAAGGATCGCCATAGGACGGAAGACCTCTAACGTCACTTCGTTGCCATCGACCATGCCAAGCGGCAGGCCGCCGGGTGACTGAAGGAACAGCACCCCTGCCATCAACAGGACGAGCTCCCCGGCAACCCCAGCCACAGTTACCAGGGCCTCATGGAGGTGGTTTCCAGTGGGTGGATAGATGGTTCTGCCCCCACCACGAGCCACCACGGTCCGGGCCTCTTTACCGGCGACTTTGGCGTGGGCCAGTTCGTGGATCTTCACCTCGAGGTATGGCGCAAGCGCATGGGCAAGGACCAAGGCGATAGGCACCTGCAGGATGCTCGCCCACACGGCATCAGGATTTGTCTGCCAGACGTTGTGCAAAAGCGGTGAGACTGACGGGAAGACCGCGCTTAAGGCCATCACCGCGACCACTCCCAGTGTGGCAACCCACCGGATGCGGAACGGACTGAGCAGGTCGATGATCGTGAGGTGTTTGGGTTTCGGTGGCTGCGCCGCAACGACGAGCGGCTTGGCCACGGCTGGCTTTGGAATGAGAACAGCCTTCCAATCAATCGGTTTTAGGTGTTGGAGGTTCCAATTCAGAATGAGTTGACTAATCTCCGGAGGAAGATTCGTATGAGGCATCAGCCAACCTGGGGCTGTTCCAGGCAAGCCCATCTCCCCTTTCGATGGCGAAACACCAGCGCCTTTTTGCTTCTCAACAACAGGTAGCTGGTCCTCGAAATGTATAGGTGGTTTCCGAGTCGTTGTCCGACGGCGCAGCCACCACACGAGCGCCAACAGTCCTGCTAAGATCCCTCCTGAGATCAGCGTCTCGATGTTCGTCACCACATCAACGAAGCCATCGAGCGGTCCAGCTATCAGCGCCTGGGGGATGAGCAGCAACGCGCCGATGATGAGGAGTCGCGTTGCCGTATCCTTGAGGGAAGGCGAGTTGTCGGCCGGCGGCGGATCCGTCAATTCGACGATCCCGACGTTCGGTTCCGAGGGGACAGCTTGGGGTTGTGTCGGCGCCCGGATGCCGCGGGCGCGGGTGAGCCAGGCTCGGATTGTCGCGCGTAAGTCCTTCGGCATGAGCCGCCAGGCCACACCCACGATGACCAGTGCGCTCAAGCCCACACTCCCAGCGACGACCGTGCCCTGCCCCGCCAGCACCAGGGCTGGGAGGAAAAGGAGGAGGACACCGATTGCGACGAGAGAGCTCGGGTTGACTGTTGTTGACTCAGAAAGCGGCAAGCGCTTCGTGACGGCGGCAGAGATCGCTTCGTCTCCGTCGCGAGGCATGCGGCTCGGCTTGGCGAGGTGACTCCGGACGCTCGCGAGAAACGCATCGCCTTCCTGCTTGCCGAGCACGTCAGAGATGCCATCCAGGATGGCCTCGATCTGCCCAGAGTCTTTTCCATAATGCCGATAGAGCTCCCAGAGGATGCCGTAGGGCGTGTGCGATTCGACTTTGCCAACGTCAATGACGATCGGCGGCCCTCGGAGGGCATTCTCCACCATCCAGTACATCAGATTGGCAGGCGCCATATCCGACACGGCCATATACCGGCCCTTCTGTCGCTTCTCCTCCGGGGTGAGCACCAGGGCGACTTTCATCCAGGACTGTGTCATCTCTCGCACCCGATCAGCGGTTTGCTCAACCAACTTATGAGCTGTCGTCACCCCATGGATAAACTCTTCGCTGTAGACCTCATAGTCTCCCGCGTTCAGGTACGTCCCGAACTTCGCACTCGGGGCCTTTCCGCTGAGCACGCGCAGGTTTTCCACTTCGTTTGGCCGGAAGCTCTTGCCAGGCTGCTTGGCTTTCTTGAGCGCAAACGTGAATACGTCCCCGTCTGTGAGAACCTCCACGCGGTAGACGAATTTTTGACTGCCATGCTCAGGGAGGTGCACGATGATCTTGCGGATATCTTTGAAACTACGGACCACGTTGTGGACATTCAGTAAGGTCGTTGAGAGAAACGACTCATTCGCCAGCACATCCTTGAGGTGGGCCTGCTCCTCTTGCGTCATGCCCTCCTCAAGTTCGATCACAGGCACCCGCACCCCCGGTCTTGCTGAAGACGCTGGCCCGATGCCAAGACGTCGTCCCACTTCCTCTAGAGACCCTGTTTGTAAGGTCGGCGCCAGGCCCTTAATCGCCCTGAGCGCGCGGAGGAGCTGGGCATCATCCACGTCGGTCCTCACCCGGAACGCAAAGGAGAGCATGGCTTTTCCATCTCGGGTATTGGCGACCATGTTCGTAATGTTGGCCTGATGTCTTGTGAGCACGGCGGTGATCTCAGCCAACAAGCCAGGCCGATCCTCGGCCTCGACCTTTAACGACTTGTAGACCTCTGTCAAGGGACGTAGCCGATCCAGGTAGTCAGAGGTCTCGGTGAGGCGACCGACGGCATCCACATAGGTCACAAGCGCATGGGTGTCCTTCAAGAGCGCTTGGGTGAGTGCCACATCGAGCTTGCCAAATTTCGATTCGGCCGCTTGGTGGACTCGGTGACCTGCGCCTTGACCGAGCGCTTCGTGGCGCAGTTCATGGATGATCCCCACCTGCAAGGCGGTCTTGAGGTGTTGGTGAGTGAGGCTGAGTACCTCGCGGTTGATGCCGATGAACCCATCCGCGAGGTGGTTCTCAAAGAGGTGGGTGGAGGAATCCAGCACAGCGAGGGTGAGGGTCTTGCCGTGCAGGGCCTTCAGGAGCGATTCGGCATCGCGCGCATCCAAGTGCGAGAGGGCTTGCTGAAGGAGCGCGCCGAGTGCATCCTCGCTGAATTGTTTGATGAGGTCGCGGTCCGCGTGCAGCGCCACCTGATAGGGGTAGTGGCGAACGAAGACGGTCGCGTGGTTTGTGTGGATATCCGCGATGATCGCCTTGTTATCCCGCTTGCCATTGCGACTCACTCCGCCCTTCCGATCATAATGCGCGGAGTCTTTCTTCACCTCAGCCTGGAAGTGTTTCGGCTCCGTCCCTCGCCCTTCTTCCTCGCCCGGCGCGGCGGGCGGCGTGGGTGGTTTGACAACCCCGGCGCCCTGTGTTAGGGGCTGCGCGTGCCTCGCCTCCGCCACTGCAAACCTTGCCAAGGGTTTTTCGGCTAGTTCAAACTGCTCGAGGTCAGGCCGTACGCGCACTAAGGCCCCCACAGGAGCGTTGGCCCAGGCGGCCAGGGCATCCAGTCGCTGCGAGAGCTGGTTGATGGCACGGCTAGCGGTTTCAAGATCGGTGGGATCGGTCAGTTTGGGATCCACCAACATGAGCCCAACAACAGGCTGGAGCAGCTGATCCAACAGCATGCTGCGCAAGGGAATTGATTGCGCGTCCTGTTCCATCGTGCTGTCTATCTGTTCATACATGTCATACATGGCCCTGACTTCTTGCAGGAAGGTAGGCGGTTTGCGTTCCAGCAAGTTCGCCAGACGATCCTTGAATTCGGTCATGCGGTGGTGCGCAGCCTGAGCTTGCCGCTTGACACCGGGGGTGAAGATTTGCAGGGTGCCAGCCTTGATGTCGTCCGCGGCCTCCTTCCACTGTTCGACAATAGGCTCGATCTGGTCCTGTGGCGTGGTGGGATCCGTAAATAGCATGGCGCGCACTTCCTCCTCGGTGCGAGGAGGCTCCTGTGACCAGTCCTCCAACGCCACAATCGTTTTTTCACCAGCATGCGTCTGCCGAGTCATGAGCTGGGGAGGTTGTTCAGATCTCGAGAGCCGCTCAAGCGTCTCGATCACCCGTTCGATGCGCGTAAGATAAGGCTCGACGGAATTGGCAAGCGCACTTGACGACCGCCCACGCTCCATGAGGCCAATGGCCAGGGTGAGCGCCCCCAGGACGTTGCGGAGATCGTAGAATTTCACATCTTGCCCCAGTACGAGGGTCATGGCCAACGTCAGCCGGTGCGGATCATGCAACCGCTCGCCGTGGATGTGTAACTCATTGAGCAAGTCATCGATCGCCTGGACCGCGCGTGAGCTCGCCTCCACATGGGATAACCCCTTTTCCTTGAGGACGGTCAGGTGCGGCTTGAGCGAGGCGGCCAATTGACCAGCGACCTCCTGGATGGTCTTGAGATACTCCACGCGCACCTTCTCACCCTCCACGGCCAACCGGCGCACATCGTTGAGCTGAGCCCATGTCGCGTTTGCTCGGTCAATCAGATAGTTAAGCTCCAGGTCGTTCGGCGGCTCAGCGTGAAACACGGCCTTGAGAACGGGCAAGATCCTCAGACCCTTCAAGGAGATGGTCAAGAGCGAGGCCTCCGGGGAGGTCGGATAAGGCTCTGAGGCAGGCAGGCGCTCCTCAAGCGCAGGCATGAATCCATTCAGCGCCTTGTCTAGTTGCGGTTGCCGCTCGAATGCCATATAGGCGTCAATCGTCTGTTTGCCGAGTTGCTCCTGTGCCAGCGCCACAGAGACGCTGTACCACTCCAGGTGCAATTCGGCCGTGGGCTCACCCTTCGCATTGATCGCATTGCGCACGAGCACGACCACGTATGGCAGCGATTGCTTGCTCTCAGCCAACCGCTCCGCCTCAGCCGCGTGGAGTTGGCGGGTGGATGCAGATTTGAGGTTGTGGAAACTTCCGATCGGAAGTTTCTGGGACTGGAAAACAAGCCCACGCATCTCCTCCAGTCGTCCTGGAATGCGATCGTGAGCAATGATCCCAAGCTTGGCACTCTGCTCCAGGACCTTCTTCACGCTATCCAGACCCACCTTCGTGCCACCGAGCGCCAGCGCCCCCAGCGGAGCCAGCGAGCCTTGCGGCTTTCTACCCTGACGAGGTGATGGCGGCGTTGGCTTTGTTGGGGCAGCCGCCTCACGCAGGAGCTGCTGATAGATCTCAATCTTCCGTAAGCCCCGTTGCAATCCTGTGGTATCGGTCACCGCACCGGTGTAGCGATTGGCCACATCCACCAGGAAGGTCTCTGGCGGCAGGTACGGCCAGCCATAGACCTTCTGGTACCTCTGAATTCGCTTGCTTGGCTGTTGCTCAACCGGGGCAAGCCACTGAAATGTTCCCAAGAGCCACTGCCGCGATTCATTCGGCAGCGCCTCCTTGATCGCTGCGGTGTCGCTGGGAAACTCATCGTGTCGCCTGCGGTAGAGGGCCTGGGCATGTTGCCGAATGGTAGAGGCCACGGCAAACACATTCACAGGATCGAGTGCGACAACCGCTTGGGCGCTGATACCGTCCTCTTTATACGTGCTCTGAAGCCACGCGTCGAAGGCCACCCCTGAGAAATCCTTCACCGAGTCATAGCCCTTGAGCCACGCGTCAAAGAGATTGCGCTGGTCTGGATCGGTCAACTGCTTGAGAATCGCCTCGCGATGGCGAGATAGCAGCTCGAGGAAGCTGCGGCGATAGAGGATACTCGCAGTGACCTGACCCTTCCCGACCGTGTTCCCCACGTTGAGAGCCTCTGCGAGATTTCGCGCCCCAGAGAGTGTGCGCAGATACTCTTGCTCTTCCTGCATGTAGGCTCGAATGAGCCAGGGATCGATGTGGATTTGGGGATCGTTCCCCGCCTCCTCCATGAGGGCGATGAGTTCAGGCGTAAACACGGAATCGCTGAGAATGGCGGGTGAACTCTTGACGCTCAGGAGCCGTCGCAGGTCTTTGAGTTGCTCACCAAATGCTTTCTTGGCTTGTTTGACATCCAACGGTGGCAAGGCCTTCCCGCCCGCTGGGGTTGGCGGGATAGCGGTCGCCTGCTCACCCCCCAGCAAGCGGCTCAAGAGACCATAGCCACCGCCGGCGGTCATTGCCGCGCCAAGCCCCAATAAGCCCAGCCGCAACGCGCGCCGTCGGCTTGCATCAAAGGACACGCCGTAACGCTCGCGCATCTGCACCCGTCGCCAGGCGTTCGCGGCAAGCTTCCACATCAACCCAAGCCCTGCGAGGGTGAGGGCAGCTAAACCGATCTCTAGCAGGCCAAACCGCGCCGCCTCCACAACCTTCCCACCCACCGGTGAAGCCTGCAAGAGAAGTGGCGTCATAACGGTCAGGAGGATCACGGTGATAACCTTACCTGTGGTCGTCGCTAGCCCACCCTTGCGAGGTTCGGTTTTGCTCTGAGTCTCGCGCGCAACGTTCTCGAAGTGTTGCTTCACGAAGTTCCAGTGGTCGTAGTAGTCAGGGAGGATTGGTGGTTTGACGTTTCCTTCCTTGTCACGTTCACTGATCAAGATGTTGCCTTTTTCATCACGTCTGCCGACCAGGACAGCCATGTCTGTTTCCAGGAACTGCTGGAAGAACTTGGGAGTCCCGCCCACCATGACATCTTCAGCCAGTCCGATTTCCTTGGCCAGCTCCCGAACGCGCTCTTCAGAATCCTCAAGCGACAACCGCGGATGGATATAGGTGGCCGCCTTGTCAGCTAAGGCTAAGTATTTCACTTGGTCGCTCGTCCGCGCTTGGATTGCCGCGCTGGGAATGGCGTGGATCAACCCATCAATCGTGTCTTGCTGCTCCCGCGTCATGGGGAAATCCGTACCGCGGATCAACAACGTGAGCCGCTCCAGGTCCACTCCCAAGCCCGCCACCGCCTGCTGAATCTGCGGGGTCTCCCGCACGTGGGTGAGCGTCTTGGCGACCTTCGGAGCCTGGTAGGGCTTGCGCGGATCGTAGTCATGCAAAAGCCCGGCCACGAACATCTCCAAGGCTTCGCTTTCGGTATAGCCCAGGCGAATCGCAATGATGAAGGCCAAATGCGCCACCTCCAAGCTGTGGCTGAATCGGTGATAGCCAACATTCAGCAGGCCGTCACGCTGATGTGACTTTTTCAAGAACGCATACAGCGCATCGAGGGACGCCAGCAACTTGCGATCAGCGTAGCCATTCATGGTCAGGTCAAGCCGGATGGTCTGCCAGAGCGCATCCGCCGATCGTGCCGCCACCTTGGCTGAGGAGCGCATCCCCCCCTTGGCAACAATGGCTACACCTCCTCCCATGAGGATCCCAAGGCCAAGTAACGGGTGGATCGCTGCTGCCCCAAACACGAGCAGGATAAACGTTCCAAGTTCATGCAGTCGGTCGAGGCCGCCAGCAGACGGCTTGGCGGCTGACTCTTGCAGAAGAGCCGTCACATACTCACGCAACTCCTTGTAGAACGCGTCATAGTCCGCAAGGAGCCGTTTGAGCGCGGCAGACCTTGCTTGCTCCTGAGGCGGCACTTGTGTCAGTTGTCTGCGCAGGCTCTGTTGCGTTCGCCCAAGATCTGGCAGGGCCGCTCGCAGAAAGTCTAGCCCGTGATGCCGTCCGAGAACTTCGATAATCGTCTCGAACAGGAATCGGTTTGAATGCCCGTTGAGCTCTTCGCCTCGGTAGCCATAGAAGGATAGCAGCTTGTCGACGATGTACCCTGGTGACTCGAACTGGACATAGCCCATATCAACACAAACCGCTTGTGTGGTTCCCTGAAAGAACATGAAGTTCCTGCGATTGAGATCGACCGGGATGGTTCCTCCTAACCGTTGTCGGATCTCCAGCAGCGTCTTGGCAATGGCTCGACGATGGGCCTCGCTCAACTGACCAGCGACGCGGAGTTCCTCAGCGGTTGGACCATCGATGAACTCTTCGAGGAAGAACGAAATTTCCTCAGCAGGTGCGGGGGCTTGACTCTGCGATCCCAGTCGGGCCATGTCCGCCTCACTCAGAATCTGATCAGGGGTTCCCTTCGTTCCCCCGATGAAGTAGGCAGTCATGCTGTCCCCATAGTTCGGGGTGAGTCCTGATCCATGCAGTTGCTTGAGCGCCTCGAGCTCTCCTGCTCCAAACGTCCGACCTTGATAGGGTTGTTTAAAGGCCATAGACAACTGGGTCACAAGTGACTGGCCGCCCGTTGTCCGGATGACCACCTGATACACATCCTTCTGGCTCCCTGAGGCGTGATAGACAAAGTCGACCTCAGCGATCTTCTCGGGTTGCAGGTCGGTTGAATGAATGCGCGCAACCGCCCTCCGGACAAAATCAAACTGTGTGGCCAAGAGCCACCAGAGGACGGCTGCCGATTTCGCAGTCTGGGAGATATCGCGGGGCTTTCGCGTTGGATCGACGATCCAGCGGACGGCCGATCCGTTGGGGAGAGGGTTCACGATAGCACCGACAGACGGGGCTAAACGTGGCACAGTGATTCCAGTGGATGGCTTGGCGGCGGGCGGTGCGTGAGCCGGGGTGATTTTTTCCAAGAGACGCTGGAGCCACGCAGGCATCCCGAAGAAGCTCTGCCAGAACATGCTCAAGCCTGCGCCAGCCAGCAGCGGCCAGCTCCCGAGTCCGCCCAAGTCTGCCGCCTGGAGGTTGTGACTCACCTCCGGCATCCCAAGCCCCAGCGCCTGGGCGATCCCCAATCCAACCACCAAGATCCCCAACCCTGCCCGCGCCAGCCATGGCATCGCTCGGCTAATACGCTGTGGTCGTTCGACCCGATTATTCGGCAGGCTCTGTTGGAACAACCCGCCTTTCAACTCGCCTTGATCAAGGCGCAGAGTGCCGGCGACATTGGTTGATTGTCCAGGAATTGGTCTCCTAACATCTTCTGGTTCCTTGATCAGCTCTAGATGTGAGAAGTCTTGAGTGATTTCAAACATAAACCTGAGAATATTTTGCTCGAACCGTTTGGCAATCGGCTGCCAAAACGGATCGTCTTGTAATGGCTCAATGGCGATGAGGAAATTCCTGACAAAATCATTGGCCTGATAGCCGTATTTCTCGCTGCTGATGCCATACTTCGAGGCTGCCTGAATCCAATCATTGACCATCCGATTAAATTCATCGAGACCGGTCGGCTTCTTGCCATATGCCCGCATGGCGGCGATGGTATAGGCGGCGACTTCATCGGGTGAAAGCCAATAATCGAAAATACGAGTCACCTCATCGTGAACCGCTTTTCTGGTGGCCTGATCCTGTTTCTCTTGCATGTCAAGGAATGCCTCGGCTAACCGTTCTTTGTATAATTCCGGAATGGACTTGCCACTGTCGCCTTTCAGTTCCACGCCTTTAAAGAAGATACTGCTGCTATCGGTATTCCGGTAATACTCAGCCAGGATCGCCTCAGAGCCTTCGACATCGGGAACCTCTGCCACGGCTTGACCTTTCTTCCAGAAGTTCTCAAAAGCCATCTCGACTCCCTTTACTGCCAAGGAATCCTTGCCTTGGGTGATTTTCTTCATGATGTGATCTTGAAAGACAAGATGTTGCCATTCATGGGAGATGACTTCGATAAGCAGCTGGGAAAATTCCTGAGGGGAAAGAGCTTTTTGATATTCCAGCAGCTGGGGGTTTAAGTGAATGATGGCGAGGCGGGTATCGGGGCTGATGAGCTTGCCGCCATCGTAGAAGGTGGAGGCGGAATGGCTGATGCCTTTATTAAACTGCACCCTAATCTTCCGGTCTAATGTAGCCGGGTCAATACCTGGAGAGGCGACAAGATATTCTTGCGCCTGTTCTTTCCCGTAGTAATAATCGCGGATCTCTCTTAAGGTCACCTTAATTTCACCCTTGGGATTCTGGATGAGTTGGTTGACTTTCAAGAGCAGTGAATCACTGCCCTGAGGTTGGAGCAGTCCCTCGTCCTTCTGGATCTTAGGACCTGGGATCTCCGGCAGATTCGGGAAGACATACTGCCGGAAGAAGGCTTCGCGCTGCGCCGCGTCTTTGTTCACGTCGTACCGGGTGTCTTGTGCCCATTGATGAGTAAAGGTGTGAGCGGCCCCTCCTCCCATGAGTATCAGCGCATAGTCGGTCGCAAAAAGCTCCCGGGCAAGTCGAATGTCTTTGATCCCTGCCGCGTTCGACAAGGCTAGCCACTCCTGCCGAGCCGTGTCCGCGAGCGCGTCATAATCAAACCGATGCCCAATTTCATGCAGGAAGATGAAAAGGAACCGATCCTCAGGGGCAATTCCCATGGGAGCGATGTACTTCTCATAATGCTCTTTGGTGTAAGCGTGGCGATCATCCAGCGCCGACGTGCTGAAGACAATGTCAGAAGACGTTGACGCAAACGCAAAGAATCCTTCATCGATGGGCCCCCACGTGTCGCTGGGGATGATGAAGACCTGTTGAATGTGGTGGAGATGCGCGGGCGGGACTCGGCGCAGGGTCTGTTCGAAACGAACCACGTTCGTATCCCCGAGTTCGTTGCCAGGATCCAGGAATTGAATTGTCGGGAACCGTTCATTCAAGATTTTGGCATTCGGGGTCGACATGGCTTGTTGGACAAACGCCGGATACTCGGCAAGCGCCTGAGGGCCGAGGTTCAAGGCTTCCTGGAAGACCGCCGTCAAATCGTACCGTCCGTCTGGCGTCGGTGTGGCAAAGGCCGCCTTGAGAGACTCCTGTAAGCGATCGTCCCATCGGTCAGCAAGTCCACTGCCGATAACGACCTGCCACGCACGGGGTTCCACACGACTTAATTCTTTGCTGAGTCCCGCCACAAGACTACTAATCAACTTGCCTTCCGCTAGGAGGCTTGAGATGTCTGGCTCGAACGCGTTCTTTGGCTTGAACTGCTTCTCCAGCTGTTGCAGATCGGAAGTGGCGATGAAGAGACGCTGCCCGTCCTGCTGGAGGAGCCCGCCGAGAGTCTGATTGACGGTTGAGAACAACCTCCCGAGATGGAGCTGTGTCGTTGTTGTCGTGTCACGCACCTGGGGTGTAGACACCTTGAGCTCAAGACCTGGAAAGACATACTGCCGGAAGAAGGCTTCGCGCGCCTTGGCATTCTTGCTGACATCGATACCGAGGATCGGAAGACGAGAGCTGACTGTGACAGAAGGAGAGACAGTGCCTCGCATCAGCATCAGGGCATAGTCCGTCGCGAACAGCTCTCCAATCTCATGAGGACCTTCCAACTCAGATTCGTTCGCCAACCCGATCCACTGACTCCAGACGTCAGGCCGCTTTTGTACAGTATCGAGATGGACTCGGTGACCGATTTCGTGGAATACCTCATAGGCAAGCCGTTCTTCCCACCTCAGGCCGCGTTTGGCCAACTGTTGTCGAGAGATCTGGCCGAGGGTGGTTGAGTCGTTCAGTCTGAAGTACTGACCAAGCGCGAGGATGATCCGGCTCGAGTCTGCTTCACTCGCGAAGGCCGAATCATCGATTGCGATTTCTCGGACGTGCTTCAGGTGCTCGGGCGGCACTCGGCGTAAGGTCTGCTCAAGCTCCGCAGTGAGCGTATCATTGAGTACGTTATTGGAATCCAAGAAGTGAATCTCAGGGAATCGCTCCTGCAAGTACTTGAGACCTAGTAAGGCGGCCGCTTGGTTGGGGGCCTGTGTCCTCGTGCTCAGGGTCTGACCCGGGCTGACCTGCGCTGGCGGCGTCACCCGCTCAAAGGCTCCACGCTCCCCGCGCTCCGGTTGGTGCGGAACCGGAGGATGGACGTTCGGAACGGCTGGAAGCTGCTGGAGCTGCTTCATGAAGCCTTCCATGAAGCGTAAGCGACCTTCGGTGTTGTGGTGGGCCACGTTGTAGCCGCCCATCCCGCGGTCAGGCATGTTATCGTCTATCAACCACCAATGCGTCCTAGCCAGCTGATGCATCACGAGCACATTCATGAAGTCTTCGCCGAAAAAGTACACGGCATGCTCGGGCTTATGGTCTTGGAATCCTGGGGTCACCAGCCGCAGCCATTCCTGCTCGCGCGGGGTCCCTCGGATGAACTGCTCATAGAGCTTCACGCCAATGGCGATGGCCAGTCGCTGCGCATCGGTGTACGGTTCGGCTTGCTGGATCTTAACCGTCTTCCACGACAGCGAGTCACCTGAGAAATCAGGAACCTCAACCGGGAGGGTTCGCCAGCCGTTCAGGTCGGTGATGGACACCTCCCCGATCGCCTCAAGCACCGGCTTCGGGAGGGCGTCCTGGATGCGCGCGAGGACCGTCTCCTTCGTCATGCCCTTTGCTTGCGCTTCTTGCTGCTGATACGCGTCTTGATCGCGCACGCGCACGTCCAACTGGGCGATCGTCCGCTGCAAGCCCAGGCGGGTAGAAGCTGATAACACCGAGGGGTCACTCGCCAACAGCGCCTTCCCAAGCGTAAGGATCTTGTCCTCCTGTCCCCGCGTCAGATTCCCCAGTTCCTTGATCAGGTAGGGGATGCCTTGGGTCGCAAGCCCTTCAGCGGCAGATCGACCTTTAGCCCGAACCACGTTCCACGCAAAGCGGTACGCCGCGTTGTTGACTTCATCATAGTAGTAGTTGTGCGCAGCAAGCTCCCCAAACGGGACGTCCGCCAGCTCGTCATCGTTGAACGACTCGATCACGAGCTGAGTCAAGCGATCAAACCACGCCTGCCCTTCTTGAATCGAGCTGTAGGAGACTTTGGAGCTAAAGGACCACAGCAGATACTTGATGTAGAGCGACGCTTCTAACTGCTTCAGCGCCCGAATGGTCGTCGGGTGCGCCTGACCAGCCGATTCAAGGGTCGTGGCGAGTTCACGGAGCACCGACGGATGGACGAGAGGCTCCCAATAATTGCCCACGCTCTCCTCAAGCCAGCGGTCCTTGATCTTCTCCTTGAATGTGTTGACCGTTTGATCGAGCGTGTCTTCCGCTTCTTGTTCGTGGAGGTCAAGATAGAGATTCAGCAACACGCTAATCGGATGATCAGGATTCTGCTGATACTGATAATAGACATGACGCCGCGCCGTCGCTTTCAAGACATCCAGGGCTGCGGTTTCTTTCGCAGCCGGGAACTCGTGGTCGGTCTGCGCGACTTTCAGGGCCTGCTCGACGCGCTCGATTCGTTCGCGTGTCCACGGTCGTGCTCCAGACGGCTGCACCTGTCCTCCACGGATCGTGAGAAGCAGACTGAGGAGAAAGGCTGGCACCATCGCGGCGAGGCTCGGCCCGAGGCGGAACCGGCGGTCAACGGGCTTCGCCAACTCAAGCTTGTGGACTGATGGTTTCGCAACAGGCGCTCGCGCTTTGTGGCCTTTCAAGAGTTCGCGCAACCGCTGTCCAAAGACGCCAAGGGCCGCGCCACCCAGGAGCAGCCAACCGGTCGCCTGTCCACCAACGCCCGCCGCCTGCCACCCCTGGTGGGCCATCCCCCCCACATCCGGCAGCCAGCCCAGCGCCTGGGCGATCCCCAGGACTCCAACACCAGCAGCCGTGAGCATCAGCCTCCTCGTCGGGCGTTGGTTGACAGGGTGAGGATGACCATGTACACTAGGAGTTGTGAGATTCGTCTTAGACGAAAACCAGCGCAAGGGATTGGCGAGCGCGTTGTACAATCTCGGGAACATCGTGGCCGCAGCGCTCGTCATCGGCCAGTTTGTGACGGCTGCGCGGTTTCGGGTTAGTTCGTTTCTCTTGGGGCTCATCTTGTTCATCGGGGCGTACCTCATCGCAACGAATCTCAATAGGGAGGCGTAAACCCCATGACCGGTGTCGATATCCTCTTGGGAGGAATCCTTGCGTTTGTCCTGTTGATTGGGTTGCTGGTGTGGCGCCAAGATCGGCTTCGCCACGCCCAGCGCAAGCCCTGACGCACGCCCACCGCTAAGTCCTTCCCTCGGCTGCAATCCCGCAGAAGGCTGAAAAGTGCTGACAGTCTCGTACAGCCGCCTTAAGCGCTCAAGATCCTTCGGGGCTTTAGACTTGATCGCCGCATCAAGTTCCTTCAGCATGATATTCCGCAGGAATGCCGTGCGCCCATTGGCCGTGGACAACAGCGCGCCGATGATGCGCTGCTCCACAGCCACGCTGCGGAAGACATGGCCATCGAGCTTCACCGCCTGCCAGAGCATCCAGTGGTCGGCAAAGGAGCGCTTCTCGCGCAGGAGCTGCTCAAGGCTCACCAGGGCTTGCTCGGCGTTCGCTCGTGCGGCGGCTTTGGCCGTCTCATCGGGAGCACGCTCCACGCTGGCTTCTGCAGCAGCCAAGCGGTCCACCTGACTGCGATACGGCCTCGACAGGAGGGTCCGGTAGGCATCACCCAGCGTCTTGCGCACCTCATCAGCGTACACGACGAGCAGCTTGCCGTTGCGCGACACTTCAAAGGGAACGCCTTCCAGCAGTTTCTGCGCCAAGTTTCGATAGCCACCGGTGGCTTTCGCAAGGCCTTCAAGCGAAATTGTCGTGTCGAAGACCTGCTCGCCGAGTCGTTCCTGGACTGGCACGCGCGTCTGCATGGTTGGGCGGAAGCCAATCGGCATCGCCATCCTGCCCAATATGGAGGCGGAGGTGTACTGAATCAACTTGATGGTCACGGGTGAGGCGATGCGGCCATGGAGGACATGATCAACGAAGGCAAGCGGGACAGTCAGGGGTTTGGCGAGGAAGATCGTGGAACTCGAGCGGCCCTGGAGTCGTGCGCCCTCGTGGGAAAGCGCAAGCGGAAGCAACAGCTTGCGCAGCGTGTTAAACAGCCGTGAATTGGACTCGGCGACCAGCCACGGCGCGACGCGCACCACGCGACCCTGCGTCTCCGCCACACGGTTCTCTTGAGGACGGCCCTGCCAATCCATCTCTGCGCCGTGGAAGAACGCCCACGCATCAAGTCTGTCTTTGATGGTCTGATTCGGTGTGAACTCTTGAGGCGCGAAGCGCCGAGCCAGTCCACCGAGCGCCCCAGTCAACCCGATTGACCCGCCCCAGGCAAGCGCCATCAGCCCACCGGCCCCCGCAAACCACTCCGGCTGCACGTCGATGTCGACGCCCACGAGCCGCAAGATCACCGGCATAACGGCCACGGCCGCGCTCACCAACGCGCTCACCCCAAAGCCCACCGCATGCTCCCTGAGGCTGAAGGGTCTTGGTTCAGTCTTCGGAATCGATTGAGGTTTCTGTTGAAGGACTTGCCAGTTCGCCCGGATCCACTCCTTTTCGACCTGCTGGTAGGCGCGCTCGGCTCGGGCTTTCACCTGCGCGGGAGATTCCCTTGCAAGCTCCTCTAGCCGCTGCACGATTTCTCTTGGCTTCAAAGAAGCCGACTCGCCTGGATAAGACTCGACCAACCGCCCTAAGACCGACCAAGACATGGTGGAGAGGTAGCCGTCATCCACGATGTCAGTGGGATGGAGACGAGCGCCAAACGCGCGACCCACCTGATCCTTCGGAACCGCCATAAACACTAGCCGCGCCAGCACGTGGAATGGCTCTTCATCGACCATGGACCGTAGCTCGGCAAGGGCCTCCTCGCGCGCGATGTGGCTTTTGTCCATAGACTTCGGGTTCAGCATCCGCCGCCGGCGCTTATGTTCCACCTCATGGGAGCGAACGCTGCCTTCTACGACATCAATGCGTTGCTGCTCTGTACCAAGGCCCTTGGTCAGGAATTGCTTAAAGAGCGAATCCATCTGGCGAACCTGCTGCTGGATCGCTTGGTCGATCCCGCGCTGGGGCACCAGGACCTTCTGCAGGGGATCGGCGAGGGTGGGCTCAACGATCTTTGCAACCCACTCCACAATAACTGGCCTGTTGACGACGATATAGTTATCAAAGAGTGGGCTCCACCCATGATCTTCGCGGACCTTCCCAAGAGTCACTTGGTGGTCGATCGAAAATGCGGGAACATAGCCTTGATCAGTCTCAACAAACGTGGTCTTGTGAGGATCGAGTCGATAGAGCAAGAGTTGGGGTGCTTGCTCTTGGATGTGGTATTCAAGGAGGTATCCGCGAGGAATGAGGGTCGCATTCAGTGCGCGCAGCACAGGTCTCACGTCACGAGCCGTAAACAGGTTCATCCGCAAGCCTTCAGCAAGATTCTTCCCGAAGTCCCTCAAGACCTCATCCAGCTTCTGCGGATCACTCGTCTGCTCCACAAGCGGCTGCACTTTCTGAAACGCCAACTCAACCCACGTGTTCAACTGGGAAATTTGGGACGGTGCTATGTTTCCGGAAATGAGGGTCTGACCCTGGGGGAGTCCTGCCGCAGCCAGCGGGACCACCAGCGCAGCGGGGGATTGGGAAGACACGCTCTTACTATAGTCAACGAGTGGCTGGAGAATTTGGGCTAATTCTTTATAGGAAACAGTTGTTAAGCGTTCCAGTATGGTCCAATCTTCTCTGTCCTTTAAGAGATTGTCTAATCTTTCGATGAGAGTAGTCGAATATTTCTCATCTTTGTTAAGCACCCAACGCAGAAAATTATCGGCACTTTGCTCATCGCGCAAGATTTCAGCCAAATTCGCCTGCAAGGTTTTTAAGATACCGCTATGTGTTTCTAGATCATAGATATCCTTATCTAACCCTGTGGGATGCACAATAACTAAAGGATAAGGCAAATAAGAAGCATTAAACATAATGAGATTATGTAAGAGCTGCCTTTTAGTATCCTGAATGACGCCTGCCTGTTTTAATAAACGAAGCGCCGAGATGATAGTGAAGTGACCCTCCCCGCCGGAACCCCTTAAATGTGCATTGAATTCCTTCAGATCAGATTCTCTAACAGAGGACAAACCTCCCTTCTTGATTTGTTCCACTAATCGGCCCAAAACAATTCTTGAACCCGGAATAATCCAAACATTCGAACCTGATGAATCAAGGGCATCGAATTTCGCGTATCCTGAATCAACTATTGTCTCATCTTCGGAGAATGACATCGCAGTTGCGTCGTTAAGCATTTTGAATCTTTCCTCATAGGCTGGCACAGAAATGGACGCTTCGCTCATCTCTGCTATGACATCTAATCTCCTAATCTCCTCTTCTGCTTTAGGCAGTAAACCTGCTGTGATCTCCGCAGCCGTTTTAAGATCATCAGCGGCATTCTGAAATCTCTCAATTGTCACTTTGATGTGCTCACCTAGAAGCAGCTTCTTTGGAAATTGAAGGAGAACCAAATCAACAAACTGGTCTATCCTTCGGTCCATCATTTCTAGGAAATCTTTAGTAAAGCGGAGTTGTGGCCATTGTTGTTCTATCTTTTCAACCGCTCTCACAAGGTCCTCTTTACCTTCTAAGCTCATGTCTAAATCACTGGGTGAGGTTTGCTGCAACCAACCGCGTATATGAGCTAAGTATTCGCTTAATAACAACCTTTGGGAAGTGGGTGGTTTTTGAGAAGCCAAAGATATTTTCGGTGAAATTTTTGACGGTTCGATTGTTCCAACCTTAGGCGCGACAGGCGGTACGTCCATGATGCGTAGCGGGAAGGCCGGCTGGCCAGGGAGTCCGGGGACTCGCTGGATGCGCTCGTGGGCTTGTTGGGCAAGTTCAACGGTGCCGAGTCCCCCTTGAGCAAGCTGGCTGATAGAGACATCCTCGGCTGTCTCATGGAGCTTGGCAAAGGGCACATTGGGATTCGCCACGATCACGGTGACCCGTCTGCCGAGCTCATCGAGCGTGCGGTAGCCCACCCCCGGCATCCCGAAGGTGTGTTCAAGCGCCGGATCATCATAGAAGTATTTGAGGCTCGTGATGGTCTGATCAGTCGCGATGCGCTCGCGCGCGCTGGTATACTCCTGACCGGTCAAGACCTCCATGTCGCCCACCGCTCCTCGCCAAATCCCCACATGGTGAGGCGGTACTTTCAACGCGTCAATGCGCGCATCGATCTGCTGCCTCCACGCCTGCGGGTCGCTGATCGTCACTGGGCCACCTCCCGCTGGCTTAGCTTCCCTGCCGCCCAGCAGCCCGCCGATGCGCGCCTCGGGCCAGCGGTTGTGCCGGAAGACGTCAAAGAACGCCTGCCCCTTATCCGTATCCTGAATGCGTGAA
>CAYNXT010000005.1:0-26475 GCA_964401235.1 uncultured Planctomycetales bacterium | reverse complement strand
TCCGGAAGCGAAGCGCGCAATTCCTTGGTGTTGATGACCTGTTCCATGATCTGTTTCGAGAGTGCGGCGTCCACCACTGGTGCCGGCGCAAACGCACCCATGCCGCCGGTGTTCGGCCCTTTATCGCCGTCATGCAGCCGCTTGTGATCCTGTGCCGGGAGCAGGGGAAGTGCGGCGACCCCATCGGTCACCACCATGAACGAGGCTTCCTCTCCCACTAGTTGCTCTTCAATCACAATACGCTCTCCGGCCTGCTTAAAAATACGGTCTTCCATCAGTAAATCGATCGCCCCAAGCCCTTCGCTCAAAGTGTGCGCGACAATCACGCCCTTGCCGCCGCAGAGTCCGTCGGCTTTAATCACGATGGGGGCGCCAAGTTGGCGCACGTACGCCCGAGCCGCTTGAGGATCATCAAACACCGCAAACTGCCCGGTGGGGATGTGGTATTTCTTCATGAAGTTCTTCGCAAAGGCCTTGCTCGATTCAAGCCGTGCGGCGGCTTTGCCAGGCCCGAAAATCCGCAACCCCCGTTTCTCGAAGAGATCGACGATCCCCTTGGCCAGCGCCGATTCGGGCCCGACGACCGTAAGATCAATATCCTTGCTCTCTGCAAACTCGGCTAACGCTTCCACATCCTCCGCCCCAATATCCACCAGCTCGGCCAGATCCGCGATGCCGCCGTTGCCAGGAGCGCAAAACAGTTTCGTCACTTCGGGCGACCGGCTGAGCTTCCAGACCAGCGCATGTTCACGACCACCTGAGCCTACCACCAGCACGCGCATGCGTTATGCCTCCACGATGGTTCCAATCGGCCAAGCGTTCAACCGAGCTCGAGCCATGAGCCGTTGCACACGCTGAGCATCTCGAGGTCTGCAGACCAGCGCCATGCCAATTCCCATATTGAATGTGGACATCATCTCATCAGCGGCAATGCGTCCAGCTTCTTGAATGGTTCGAAAAATCGTCGGGATCGGCCAACTGCCAAACCGAAGGTGCGCTCGAAGGCCGGCATGAGCCGAGACCAGGCTGGGAATCCGCCGCGCCAGGCCCCCTCCGGTAATGTGCGCGATGGCGTGAATAGACACGCGTCGCAGCGCTTCAAGCACGGGTTTGACATAAATCTTGGTAGGGAGTAGCAGTTGTCGTCTCAGACGATTCGTTTGGGAGGCGGTGAGCGCCTTTCGCACCAGTGAAAACCCATTGGCATGTACGCCTGAAGATGCCAGGCCGATAATGACATCTTCGGAGCGCACCTTGGAGCCATCGAGCAACTGTGCGCGCTCCACTACACCGACGCAGAATCCTGCCACGTCGTACTCCCCTTTCTGATAGAGTCCGGGCATTTCTGCGGTTTCCCCGCCGAGCAGGGCACAGCCGCTCAACCGGCACCCGTGCGCAATACCCCGCAGCACGCTGGTCATCAGCGGCGGTTGGATCTTGCCCACGGCGAGATAGTCGAGGAAGAGGACCGGTTGCGCGCCATACACCAACACATCATTCGTATTCATCGCCACGACATCGACGCCAATGGCTTCCAGCTCACGGGGCGTGCGGGCTAACAGTAGCTTCGTGCCCACACCATCCGTCGAGGCCACCAGAATGGGATCCTGACAACCCAGCGCCTTAAGCCGGAAGAGCCCGGCGAACTGCCCCTGATCCGCCAAGAGACCTGGCCGCTTCGTCGAGCGGACCAGTGGTCGCACTCGATCCAACCATCCATCTGCCGTGGCGATGTCGACGCCGGCCTGGCGATACGTCACCATCACCCGCTGCTCTGCCCCGCATACTTGGCCTGCCGCTCTAACGCGTACTTATCCCCCTCTTCCCCGAACGGAACCGGGTAGGTCCCGCTCCAGCAGGCGGTGCAATAGTCGTTCGGCTTGCTGACGGAGTCCAGCAATCCCGGAAGCGAGAGGTAGCCGAGCGAATCCACGCCGATAAACTTGCGGATCTCGTCCAGGCTCATCGTATTGGCGATGAGCTCCTTGCGCGTTGGAAAGTCAATTCCGTAAAAACAGGAGTGTTTCGTCGGCGGACAGCTGATGCGCAGGTGGATTTCTTTCGCGCCAGCCTCGCGCAAACTCTTGACGCGCGCCTTGGTCGTGGTACCACGAACGATGGAGTCATCCACAATGATGAGTCGCTTGCCATCCACAATTTTCTTCACCGGATTGAATTTGACTCGAACTTTAAAATCTCGGATCTCTTGAGCCGGCTGAATGAAGGTCCGCCCCACATAGTGATTGCGAATAAACCCCATGGCAAACGGAATACCGGACTCAGCGCTATAGCCCAGCGCGGCAAAGTTGCCGGAGTCGGGGATCGGAATGACCAGATCCGCCTCGACCGGGTATTCGCGGGCCAACGCCCGGCCCAACTTAAACCGCACGTGCTGCACGCTTTCCCCAAACACCGTGGAGTCCGGACGGGAGAAATAGACATGCTCAAACAAACAGTGCGAGCGGGGCTGCGCACCGGCTTCAGCACTTGCTTGAAACGGTTTCAGGGATCGTAACCCAGCGCTGTCAATCACCACAATCTCGCCTGGCTCGACTTCCCGCACAAACCGCGCGCCGAGCAGATCCAGCGCACAGGTTTCTGAGCAGAGAAAATAGGTGCGATTCAGCCGCCCGATGCACAACGGCCGAAATCCCTGTGGATCGCGGCAGCCCACCAGCTCCCGCTCCGTGAGAAAGAGCAGCGAAAAGGCTCCTTTGAGCCGTTGGACGCATTCGACCAAATCCTGATCAAACCGACCTTTCTGTGTCCGTGCGAGCAAGTGCAGCACGATTTCGCTGTCCACCGTCGTCTGAAAGATGGAGCCTTGCGCTTCGAGCTCACGACGGAGGTCATAGGCATTGACCAGATTGCCGTTGTGCGCGACCGCCACATGACCTTTGGCATACTTCACCACCAGTGGTTGGGAGTTCTTCAGTGTGCTGGAGCCGGTGGTGGAATACCGCGTGTGACCGATGGCCATACGACCCGGCAGATTGCGCAGAATCTCTTCATTGAACACCTCGGACACCAGGCCCATGCCCTTGTGCGTCTGCATGATCTTCCCGTCATAGGTCGCAATGCCGGCCGCCTCCTCGCCGCGATGCTGGAGCGAGTAGAGGCCGAGATAGGTCATGCGGGCCGCATCCCGATGCCCGTAGACCCCGAAGAGTCCGCAAGAATGTTTGACTGAGTCGTCCATCAAGACCGTGAGTAAGTGATTGAGTAATTAAGTGATTGAGTCTTGTTCACGATGGTTGCTCACTGTCGTAGGTAGCGGCGGACGTCATCGTGGTCACCAAGGAGCGCCAAGACTAATGCCTCACCATGCACTTGAAAGAGAATACGCAGATCCATGTTGACGCTAATCTCGAAGTTGCCGTGAGGAAGCTTTTTAAGCCGGAGCGATTTCGGCTTCACCGGACTACCGATGTGCTCAAGAAAAGTATTGAGTTGATACCACGTCTTCTCCTGCAGGTGCTTGGGAAGCTTTGCAAATCCCCGCTGAAATCCGGGGAGCTCAACAATCCTCATGCACGGATGCGTTGCTTTAGATCTTTGAGAAAGGACTGGCTATCAGGATGGACCTTTCCTTTGCCTGCCCGCAGTTCTGCTTGCACTTTACGATTGAACGTCTGCCAATCATGATCTGACATCTCAAGCGGCTTGGCCTGTTGAGCCTCAATATTGACCGGCATCACCACTAACGCACCATGTCGCTCGGACACATCCACCCACCCCTTGCCGCTGATCCCCAATCGCTTCGCGAATGGGGCCGGAATCGTCAGTTGCCGTTTCACATTCAACTGTCGAATCATTCGTCTCGCCTCCTAAAAAGTAATAATATCATACTTTCATACTTTATTCAAACTAACAGTTTTTACCCGCTTTTCGAACCACAAACCGGCTGAAGGCGCTCGACATCGTCTTCTGAGAAATCCCCATAACGAAAATAGTACGCCGAAACGTACTCATTTGCCGAGCATCTTGAAGGTGTGGGTTACGCTATTGCGCCAGGCGGTGCTCAGATCCTCAAGTGGCGCGTCGATCCAGGGGTCGATCAACAAGCGCGAGCCGCCGACACGCCCGATCAGAGCGCATGGCACGCGATGGCGCTGTGTGAGATACTCAAACCGTTCTAGCTGATGCCGCGCGCAGCTGATTACGATGCGCCCTGCAGATTCGCCGAAGAGCAATGCCTCCACTCTGAAACTAGAGACTGGCCCGCCCCGGCGGTCGGGCCGGGGAGGTTGGCCCGCCCCGGCGGTCGGGCCGGGGAGGCTGGAAACTGCCGCTCCAATTAAACGCTCAGCGTCCATGATGCAGCTTTCTGCAAGGGCGACCGCTAAGCCGCCGTCGGAGCAGTCATGCGCGGACTGCACCAATCCCTGCGCGGCCGCTTCAATCATTAGTTGGTGCAAGCGATGCTCGTGCTGAAGATCCACACGAGGCGGCTTGCCGACTTTGCGTCCGTGCAGCAGCGAGAGATATTCACTGCCACCTAATTCTTCGCGCGTCTGGCCGAGCAAGACGATGAGATCACCTTCGTTCTTAAAGTTCGCGGTAATTGGCTGCCGGCTGCCGGCTGCAGGCTGCAGACTTCGTTTCTTACCTGAAGCCTGAAGCTTGGAGCCTGAAGCTTGAATAAGTCCGATCATCCCAATCACCGGCGTCGGATCGATCGCGCCTCGCGGCCCTTCGTTATAGAGACTCACGTTACCACCGGTCACCGGCGTCTCAAACGCGCGGCACGCTTCGGAGATGCCGCGGACGCACTCTTTGAATTGCCACATGATTTCCGGATCTTGCGGATTGCCAAAGTTCAGACAATCGGTGACCGCCAGGGGCTGGGCTCCCACACAGGCCACGTTGCGCGCCGCCTCAGCGACGGCCAGCTTGCCTCCCTCGAAGGGGTCCAAGTAACAATAGCGACCATTGCCATCAAGGGTCGCGGCAAGCAGCCGATCCGTGCCTTTCAGGCGAAGAACGGCCGCATCGGCTCGACCCGGCAACACCACCGTGTTCGTCTGCACCATATGGTCATACTGCTCATAGACAAACGACTTATCCGCAATCGTGGGCGAGGCCATCAACCGGAGGAGAGCATCCGTGGCGTCTTTCAGCGGCGGCACACTTCGCGCCGACCAACGCTGGACCTTCGCCAGATAGCGCGGCCGCCGCACCGGCCGGCGGTACATCGGCGCCTCATCAGTCAGCGCCTTCGCAGGAATTTCCGCCACCACCGCTTCCCCTTCCTTGACTTGCATAAGACCGCCGCTTGTCACGCGGCCGATCTCGACCGCCTTGAGCCCCCATTTGGCAAAGAGCTGTTTGATGCGCGCTTCTTTACCTTTCTTGACAATCAGGAGCATCCGCTCTTGGGATTCAGAGAGCATGACTTCATACGGCGTCATCCCCTCTTCGCGGCGCGGCACTTTCAGCACATCGATCTCAATGCCGCAATGGCCTCGTGCGGCCGTCTCGCAGGTTGAGCAGGTCAAGCCAGCTGCCCCCATATCTTGGATGCCGACGACATCCCCGGTTGCTAACGCTTCTAATGTGGCTTCGATCAAACACTTCTCGGTAAACGGGTCGCCAATCTGCACCGCTGGTCGATCCGCCTCTGAGCCTTCGGAGAGCTCACGAGAGGCAAAGCTTGCTCCGCCCAGGCCGTCGCGCCCTGTCGAGGATCCTACGTAGAGCACCGGATTGCCGATTCCCCTGGCTTGGCCGCGCGCAATACGTCCTTTCTCCACCACGCCGATGCACATGACGTTGACGAGCGGATTCTCGCGATAGGTCTCATCGAACATGATCTCACCGCCGACGGTCGGCACGCCGACAGCGTTGCCATAATCGGAAATGCCTTTGACGACTCCTTCGAACAAGAACTGTGTCCTGGCCTCAGTGAGTGGACCGAAGCGCAACGAATCCAAGAGCGCAATCGGTCGCGCCCCCATGGTAAAGATATCGCGGATGCTGCCCCCCACTCCGGTGGCCGCCCCCTCGAGCGGCACAACGGCCGCGGGAAGATTCTGGCTTTCGACCTCGAAGGCCACCGCCACGCCCTCACCCACCTCGCTGAGTCCGGCGTTTTCCTTGCCGGCCGGCACCAGCACCCGCTTGCCAGTCGTGGGAAACTGTTTCAGATAGATCCGTGAGCTACAGTAACTACAATGTTCTGACCACATGACACCGAAAATTCCAACTTCGGTCACAGTCGGTTGCCGGCCGAGCACCTTGACGATGTGACGGTAGTTTTCGTCGGTAAGATTATGCGACTTGGCGACTCGCTTCAGGAGTGCCGCATCTGACTCAGACATTCACACCGCAGAGCCGTTTAAATTCGTCCATGTTACTGGCCTTGCTGAGCGCTTCTTCAAAGCTCACTTTGCCTGCCGTCACCAGCTCTTTGAGCGCCGAATCCAGCGTCACCATGCCGAGCTTCGCATTGGACTGGATAATACTCGTGATCTGATGGCTCTTGCCCTCGCGCACCAGGTTGCGGATGGCCGGATTGCCCACCATGATTTCCATCGCACAGACGCGGCCCTTGCCGTCTTTCGTCTGCACCAGCGTCTGCGAAATCACCCCTTCGAGCACGCCCGCCACCTGCACGCGGATCTGCTGCTGCTGATGGGGCGGGAATACGTCGACGATCCGATCCACGGTCGCCGCAGCGCCCGACGTGTGCAATGTGGCAAACACCAAATGCCCTGTTTCGGCCGCGGTGATCGCTAGCGCAATCGTCTCCAAATCCCGCATCTCACCGACGAGGATCACGTCCGGATCCTGGCGCAGCACATGCTTGAGCGCTTCGGTAAAGGACATCGTGTCCATGCCCAACTCGCGCTGGCGAATGATGGCTTTCTTGTTCTTGTGCAAGAACTCGATAGGATCTTCGATCGTCACGATATGCCCCCCTTCATGGTCATTGATGTAGTCCACCATCGCGGCGAGCGTCGTGGACTTCCCGGAGCCGGTCGGGCCGGTGACGAGGACCAGGCCGCGCGGCTTCTTGGAAAACTCCTTGAGGATGGGCGGAAACCCCAGCTCATCCAACGTGAAGGGACGATTGGGAATGGCGCGAAAGATCGCCCCGATGGTGCTGCGCTGCCATAACAGATTGCCGCGAAAGCGCGAGACCCCGGTCAGCCCGTAGGAAAAGTCGAGTTCCTTTTGCTGCTCGAACCGCCGTCGTTGCGCCTCATCCAATACCGCGTACACCAGCTCTTGCACCATCTCCGGAGCTAATACCTCACCGTTGAGAGGAATCAGCGAGCCGTGAATGCGCAACATGGGCGGGCTGCCGGCGGTCAAATGCAAATCCGACGCGCCGCGCTCCACCATGGCTTTGAGCATGTGGTCAATGACTTTCGGTTGTGTCGTTGTGCCATCCATCAAGGGTGAGCGCTCCGTCAGGTTAACGTGCCGCGACCATCGCGTGCACGAGCGATTCGAATACGAGCCGTCCGTCCGAGGATCCGAGCACGTCTTCCGCCGCGCGTTCAGGATGCGGCATCATCCCCATGACATTGCCGCGCGCATTGGTCAGGCCGGCAATCCCCTCTGCCGAACCGTTGGGATTCGACTCCGGCGTCAGCTTCCCGTCAGCATCACAATAGCGAAATACCACCTGCTCGCGAATGTGCTTGAGCGTCTTCTCATCCGCCGTATAGCGGCCTTCATTGTGGGCGATGGGCATGCGTACAACTTGCCCCACTTGAAACTGATTCGTAAAGGGCGTGTCGGCGCGCTCGACGCGCAAATGCACGAACCGACAACGAAAGCGCAGGCCGACATTGCGCAGCATTGCTCCAGGCAGCAATCCGCTCTCCAGCAAAATTTGGAACCCGTTGCAAATGCCGAGGACCAGCCCGCCTTCATGCGCGAAACGCTTGAGGGACTGCATGATCGGCGAGAGATGCGCGATCGCGCCGGTGCGCAGGTAATCGCCGTAGCTAAAGCCCCCGGGCAACACCACGACGTCGCAGCCTTTAAGGCTCTGGTCTTGGTGCCATAACGTCACGACGGGCTGCTCAAGCACCTCGTGAAGAACATGCACGCAGTCTTGCTCGCAGTTGGAACCCGGAAACACGACGACGCCGAATTTCATTGTTTCAGATCCTATGCTGTTAACTCGACACGGTACGTTTCGATGACCGGATTTGCGAGCAGCTTCTGGCACATGCGCTCGACATCGTGTTTGGCCGCCTTGGAGGTCTGATGATTCAACTCCACCTCCAAATACTTGCCCATGCGCACATCCTTCACGCCTTTAAACCCTAACGATTCGAGCGCGCTTTTGACCGTTTTCCCCTGCGCGTCCAATAAGCCCGGCTTGAGGGTAATGACCACTTTGGCTTTCATGTTATCGCGTGACTCCGCTTGGTTGGGAGGCTTCGCCCAGGACCCGGCGCAGCACTTCTTGATAGGCCTCTTCGACGCTGCCCAGATCCCGTCGGAACCGGTCTTTGTCCAGCTTTTTGCGGGTCCCGTGCTCCCACAAGCGCATGGTATCCGGTGAAATCTCATCGCCGAGGAGTATCCCTTCCTTCGCGCGACCGAACTCCAGCTTAAAATCCACCAGGTCAAGCTGACGCTGGTTGAAAAAGATTTTAAGCGCCTCGTTGACTTTGAACGACTCCTCGCGGATATAGGCCAACTCTTGGGCGGTGGCCCACTCCATCGCCAAAATGTGATCGTCGGTGATGAGCGGATCGCCCAACGCATCGCTTTTGTAGTGCCACTCAAAAACCGGGCGCTTCAGCACGATGCCCTCTTCAATTCCTAAGAGCTTGGCCATGCCGCCTGCTGTGATATTCCGGATCGTGACCTCCAGCGGCACGATCTCCAGCCGCTTCACCAGCATCGAGCGCTCATCAAGCTGTTTGATGAAGTGCGTCTTGATCCCGCGCCCTTCGAGGTAGGTAAACAAGGCCGTAGAAATACGGTTGTTGCACACCCCTTTGTCCATAATGGCGCCGCGCTTTTGGGCGTTGAACGCCGTCGCGTCGTCTTTAAAATACTGGATCACCTCTGAGGGGTCCTCGGTCGCATAGAGGATCTTGGCCTTTCCTTCATAGAGTTTCTCACCCTGTTTCATCGGAGGGCTCCTGTGTGGTCTGGAGGAAGCGGCGTGGGCGGGGTTGCGGCAGGACTCAACGTATAGGACCACGCGCGCGTATCGCGAATGCGAAACGGCAGCAGCTCCATCGCCAAATCCGCAGGGATCCAAAACCACAGTGGAGTTCGCAGCAGTTTACGATCGTCTAAGCGCTCGTAGCCCTCTTTGCGGATCGTCAGGCGATGCCACCCATACCACATGAAGTCGTAGGACACTGGGCTCTCTCCCCTGAGCTGATCGTTGACGTAGACCTTCGCACCTGGCGGATCGGTCTTGATGGTCAATGAGCGGGTGACGCATCCCGTCAACAGCAGTCCACAGACCATAGTCCATAGTCCATAGCAACGGACAATGGACCGCATTTACAATCCCACTCTTTTGAAGATGTGGTCAACGTATTTGAGATGCGCGCGGGGATCCACGCAGCGACGAAGGATCGCAGGCGTCAAATGTCGACGAATCTGCGGATCCGCGAGCAGCATTTGGGTAAAGTCATGGCCGGGGAGCCCCACGGGCAACGCCTGCGAGACCCGCAAGCCCGTTCCGGCGGGGGCGACATCCCGCCCTCCCACTCGCTGCTGCACTACCATGCCGCCCCCCGTTCTTGTTTTCGCAAGAAAGCTGGGGGGCGCAATGGCGGGGTTGCGCCATACGGCCAGCGCGCAGCGTTGCACCAACTCGTAGGCTTGCGTACGCGAGAGCCCGGCGCGCATGAGGGCCAGCAGCACCTGGCCTGAGTACACCACGCCGTGGGTGCTCTCCAGATTGGCGCGCATCCGATCGGCATGCACGATAAGCCCGCGCATCACCTCGGCCATGGTCTGCAGCATGTAATCGAGCGTAATCGTCGCATCGGGCAGAATGACCCGCTCCACCGACGAATGGCTGATATCCCGCTCATGCCACAACGAAATGTTCTCCATGGCCGCGACGGCATACCCGCGCAAGAGCCGGCTCAGGCCGGTGACCCGTTCGCAGGTGATGGGGTTTTTCTTGTGCGGCATCGCCGAGGAGCCTTTCTGGCCGCGACCGAAGGGTTCCTCGGCCTCGCGCACTTCGGTGCGCTGCAAGTGGCGGATTTCCGTCGCTAATTTTTCAAGGCTTGAGCCGATGAGGGCAAGCGTCGTGACGTAGGAGGCGTGGAGGTCGCGTTGCACGATCTGGGTCGAAATGGGTGCCGGGCGCAGCGAGAGCTTGCGGCAGACCTGCCGCTCCACCCTCGGATCCACATTGGCGAATGTCCCGACTGCGCCGGAGATCTTACCGACGCTGATTTCCTGGTGCTCGCGCGTGAGACGCTCCAAGTGCCGATGAAACTCATCGTAGAACATCGCGAGCTTCAGCCCAAAGGTCGTCGGCTCCGCATGCACGCCGTGGGTGCGACCGATCGTCAGTGTCCGTTTGTGCCGGCGGGCTTGTACGGCGAGGCTCTTAAGGAAATCGCGCAGATCAGCGAGCAGCAACTCGGTCGCTTGGCGCAACAAAACCGCCAGCGAGGTATCGAGCACGTCGCTCGAGGTCAGGCCAAAGTGCAGGTAGCGGCCGTGGGGCCCGACATGGTCTTCCAGGTGCTCAATGAAGGCGATGACATCATGGCGCGTTTTGGACTCTTTTTTCTGAATGCTGGCCAGGTTCACGCGGGCCTTGCGCCGAATCGCCGCCACGGCCTTGCGGGGCACGAGTCCCAGCTTGGCTTGCGCCTCCAGCACGAGCAGCTCGACGTGAAGCATGACCTGGAGCCGGTGCTCATCGCTCCAGAGCGCGCCCATCTGAGGAAGCGTGTAGCGATCAATCATCCCACGCCCTGCCGGTTGGCCGGAGGCCGTCCCCGCCGTCGGCGGGGACGTTTCGCCTCCAGCGAGTTGTAATCGCGACGACGGCGAAACCCGGCAGGGCGTGGGATCATTCGGACTGACTCCGAACTAGCAGGATACGAGGAGACTGCCCGCCCTCTAGGAAGGACAAACGACTGGCGGGTCGACGCTCTTGGGTATTTGGGTGGTCATACGACGTGTTGCGCACAGGAATGCCTTCGTAACCAAGATATTGTAGCAAAGCCTTCGCACCGTGTCAAAATCCCGGCCGCCCAGCCCTTCGTTTGATGAGATATCCGGTAGGACTCACGAAGACCTCAAAGGTGGTCGAAGGCTCAACATAGACTAAAGCAGAAGAGCCATAGGTCGCATCAATGAAGGGCAAGTAGGGAGTGGCCCAGTACAGCGCTTCCCAGACACGATCGTTAGGAGCAAGCGCATGAACGGTTGGCAAGTGCGTCCGCTGCTGGTTCAGATCCGAATATTGGCCGGAGAGTCGTAAAGGTTTGTGGTAGCTTTTGAGGCCCAGCACCGTCAGCCACGGGTGCCACTTCACGATGCCCCCGCTCACCATCCACTGGTTGCCGCGCAGTCGAGTGTGAATGGGCTGGAGCGCCGTCGCATCAACCCCTGCCTGCCGCGCGCGCGGCGCAGGCAGGGGAACATACTCTAGCTCAAACTCATCGTCCCCCAATCGTTGAGTCGTCACCCGGGCAATCAGCGTCTCGCCGGCGAACATCTGCATGGTCTGGAGAATAAGCAGCGTGGATCCTAAGCCGATGCCCACACTGGCAAAGATCAGGGTCGCCACAAACCACCGGAATCGGCGGAGAAGCCCCCGAACTCGAGCCATCTGAACCAGACACCCAAGTCCAACTAGCCATGCCACCAGCGTCGCTGCACCGAGAGAGCCCAACGAGGATTCTCCTTGTCTGTAATTTGAATCGTATGCTACACTCATCTATGTTACAGGAAAAAGATGCCAAAGCCAAGCGAGATCGATGAGGCATAACCTATTGGGTATCAATATGTTAGAACTTGGATTTGAACCTCTACACGATGGCGAAGTGCTGGTCCAGGATGAACCGGCCTTGGAGATTGCCTTACCCCAGGTGTTCGATCAACCCGTGCTGGCCAGTCTGCAGCGGGGGAAACTGCCTCATGTGGAAGCGCTGGTGGCAAAAATCTTCAGAGGCTACCAGGCAAATCCGACGGCCGGATTAGGCCAGGAGTACCAGGAGCTGGTCACAGAGTTCCAACCGCTCTTTGCCTGGGCCATCGCCTCGTGGGACTTTCTGCTCTCGACGGAAGGGTGCCGGTTTGTCCTCCGTAATGGGGAGCAAAAGTACGGCGCGCGCGGAGACTACCGCGCGGTGAGCGACAAAGACTTTTCGCGGTTGATCCACGGGGTGTTCCGCATCTGTGTGCTGGGCTTTGCGCAGCAGCCAGAAGCGGCTTCGCTGAACCACTGGTTGCGGGAGCGATTTTGGCCGCTCACCGTGGAGAGCTATCGGCATCTTGAGCAGCCGGCGGACCCGCGCCAGCGCGTCTTGACCGCCTACAGCTATTTGCGCTGTGTCCCCTATCAATTTCTCAATGACTTCCACCACGACCTGGTGTACTCCACCACCCAGCGCCTGCCGCCGAAGGAGTGGGACGCGATTAACACCTACTTCTTCCACTTTTACACCCAGACGGCCACGGCAGAAGCCCTGAGCTGCTCGCCCCAAGAGGCCGAAGCTCTTCTGCGCCGCGCACTGACCACCCTCCTGGTGAACCATCGCCTGGTCTACTGCCTGCTGCGGCAGATTGAACGGTATTAAACATTGATTTGGCCCTCCATACACCGTATAATAAGGTGATGATGAGCACTGCAACCATCACCGCCACCCCAATTCCCGCGAGTTTAAGCAGTGGAGCCCCGTCACGCATCAAGTGGGATATCCTGATCGGCATCGCCATTATCCATCTGGGTGCCTGTTTAGCCCCTTGGACCTTCTCTTGGAAAGGGTTTTGGGCTTTCTTCTGGATGCAATGGATCACCGGCCTCCTCGGCGTGACTCTGTGCTACCATCGGCTCCTCACGCACCGCAGTTTTCATGTGCCGAAGTGGCTCGAATACGTCTTGACGCTCTGCGGCATGCTCGCGCTCCAAGGCGGTCCGCTGAAGTGGGTTGCAACCCACCGCGTCCACCATGCGTTTTCAGACCGGCCACAGGATCCGCACAGCCCTACTCGCGGCTTTTGGTGGGCCCACATGCTCTGGCTCTTTGCCCACGATGAGGTGCTGGACGACCCATCGAGAAAATTTCATCGGTTTGTTCCGGAGCTGGCCCGGGACCCGGTCTATCGGTTTTTTGAAGAGACAACCGGCCTCTGGACGATCGCCCTCGGAATCGTATTCTATGCGTGGGGCGGGCTCTCTGCGCTCGTATGGGGAGTGTTCCTGCGGACGGCGTTTGTGTATCACGCCACCTGGCTCGTCAACTCCGCCTCGCACCTGTGGGGCTACCAAAGCTACACGACGAACGAAGGCTCACGCAACAACTGGTGGGTCGCCCTGGTGTCCTACGGCGAAGGCTGGCACAACAATCACCACGCGTATCCTTCATCGGCTGCCCATGGTCTGCGCTGGTGGGAAGTGGACTTCACCTACCTGCACATCCGCGCCTTAGCTCTGTGCAAACTCGCCACGCGCATTCGGCTCCCACAGGGCGGGCCCGCCAAGCTACCGGCCCCTCACCCGGTCGATTCACTGCGCCGCCGGCTGCGTTTGCCAATTCCACGCTTCTCCCGCGTCACCGCTTAATCCTGACGCATTTCGCGTAAGTTCGCGTCCTGTGTAAATCGGGGACAGCCACCGATTTCTTGCTCACTTGAGAAATAGGTTGAGACGATGGATCGTTGCATCAAGGGGGATGAATTCAACTCACTGGATGACGAGCTGCCAAGTTCGGTCAATGCAAAGCGTTTATTGAGGAGTGTTGCCAAATCGGCCATTACAGCCAAGTCCTTTCTAATTTCCGGCAGCGACTTCATATTCCATTCAGACTGATTGCCCCCAGAGGTCTTCGCAGCATAGTACGTGTAGTCGATGAAATCCAGCGGCTCCAGGATGGCTTGCAAGACCGTCCGGTTCGGCCCCAAGCAGCCTTCGGTCATATCGGCTAACACGGACAATCCGTTAAAGGTCAAAATAGTCGAGACTCTCGCCTGCGGGGAATGCGCTTTGATAATATTCCGAGCCCTGACCAGAAAGTTGGGAAAGCTACAGAGTTCCGTTGACTTTCCTTCGCTTCTCAAACGAAGCAACTAGGCATCAACCTCGTTCCCCAATAGGATGTGGCTGAGATTCCGGTAGGTCGGATGGTTGCGCAGGTTGGCAATAAGGTGTTCAAATCGTGCGAGCACCCGAGGATGGTCGAAGGGGAGGTCGTGTAAATCCTCCGGGAGCGTGTTCAAGGTCGTGTCGATCATTTTCAGCACGAGCACTCGGTATTCCACTGGAGAATGATCCAGGAGCGTCAGCGTGTTTTCATCTGGCAGCTGGATCCGTCCCGCCTATTGACAGGTGGGATTTTATAGCATAAACTAGTATTACTAATATGAATACTATAATATAACCGTGGAGGAATGACATGGCCGTCGCCATACGGACCGCAATTAGTTTTCCTCAAGAGGTGTTTCAGCGGCTAGAAACGATCCGCAAGCGCACGCGCCAAAGCCGCAGTCGTATCCTGCTGGTCGCCTTCCAGAATTGGCTGAAACAGCAGGAGACGGACGCGCTTGAGCAACGCTACGTCGACGGGTATGCCCGACAGCCCGAAATCGCAGCGGATGTTGAAGGATTTTACCGTGCCGGCTTAGCCAGTTTGCGGCAAGACCCCTGGTAACCTATGCGGCATGGAGAGGTGTGGTGGGCCCATTTCCCAGAACCGATGGGACGCCGGCCGGTGGTCGTAGTGTCTCGCCAACGAGCGATCGAAGTTCGGACCTACGTCATTATCGCACCAGTCACAACAAGAATCCGAGACCTTCCCGCAGAAGTGCCACTTGGCCCGGAAGACGGACTGCCAAAACGCTGCGTGGTCAATTGCGACGTCCTCAACACCATTCCTAAGCAAATCCTCAGAGAACACGTCGGGCCTTTGTCGCCACAGAAGCTTTCTGAAGTTCACGCTGCTTTACGATTTGCGCTGGGGCTCGCCTGAGTCTCTCTCGAACTCTGACGAGAAATCGGTGGCTGCGACCAAGCCCGGGTACCCCCGAAGCTCTGCTTCGCAGAGCGAAGCATCGGGGGTGGGCGACGGGAGTGCCGAGAACCGAAGGTTATCGGCGCCCCGATTTCTTAAAGCTGGACGAAGTGGCTGGAGAAGACGACGCCAAGGGCGAGCAGGATGAGCAGAAAGGGCGCGAGCGCGACGAGAACCAGCAGACGGCGATCGGAGCCAAGGTGCATGTAATAGAGCGCGACGAGCGCGGCTTTGATCGTTGAGAGTACTAGCACCAGCGTGACGATGCCCCAACGCGGCAGCGGCAGCCACCCGCCGGAGAGTTCTGAGAGCAGCACCCCGACGAGCATCAGGCCGGCTAACCACATGCCGATCACGAGGTAGGTGCGCGAGGAAATGGCGGTGCTCATGGCATTAGAAGAGATAAAGAAGCGGAAAGAGGAAGATCCACACGATATCCACGAAGTGCCAGTAGAGCCCTGCCAGCTCCAAGCGCTGCTCCACTGGTTGCCAGGCTGCCGGACTGCCCATGCGGCTTAGGACATACCCATTGAAGACGATGCCACCGAGGACATGCAGCGCGTGAAAACCGGTGAGGGTGAAGTAAGCGGACCAAAACAGGTTGGTGCTGGGGACGATGTGATGCGAAAACTTAGCCGAATACTCGATGCCCTTGATCACAAGAAACGATGAGCCAAGCAAAATGGTGACCAGCAGCCAGCCCCGGGCGGTCTGAAGATTGTTGCCTGCCTGCGCCTCGTTCTGAGAGGCAGGCAGGCGCTGGGAGGCGGCGAGTGAGAGCACGATCGTCACGCTGCTACCAATCAGGATAAGGGTGTTGAGCGTGCCCATGGGTACGCTCAGGTGGCCTTCAGATCCCGGCCAGGCCGGATGGCCCATGCGCAGCACGATGTAGGCGCCGAGCAGCCCGGTGAAAAACATCACCTCGGAGGCGAGAAACAACCACATCCCCAATTTGCCGTTGGGGATACCGGTGGCTGACAAGGAGGGGGCCGAGACTGCGTGTGCGTTACTCATGCGAGGCGTCTAAAATGTGACGCTAGGTTATCACACGCACAGATCGAATGCAACGAACTGGTGCTTCCGGCATCGTGCCACGGTCGATTCGCGAGCGGATCGGCCAAGGTCACTTGCGAAAGTTTTCTACTGTTTCGCAGCGAAGGATGAGGCCTTGGCGGGCCCAGTGAGCGAACCACTCCCCGATCGGCGGCAGCGCATGACCAGCCTCAACCGCGATGGCTTCACAAGCACTGCCGAGCGTCGCTCCGCCCAAGAGCGCTGCCAGCAATGGCTGCTGCAACGGCTCGAGGAGCTCGCAGCGCACTTGAAGATTCTGGCGAAAGACGAGGACATGCTGCGGCCGATTGACAAGATCGATATTGATGTTCTCTCGCGGCGTCGTGCGAGCGGCCCACAGGTCCAGAATGGGCCACCCCACCCCCTGTCTGTTAGCCCGAGGCTGGCTCACGCTCGCGTGAGCCGTGCTGCTTTCAGCAGCACCAGACAGGGGGTGGGGCCAGGCAGAGCTGACTACGCTGACCGAAGGCTGAAATACCAGACGTGTCTTCTCCCGCTCCTCAAGGGGTAAGGAGGCCAGCGTCGACGGATCCATCGGCGGCTGCTCGAACGCGTGGAAGGCTTGGCATACCTGCCACTCCAGTCTCGCCAGATCTGGAAGAAACGGCAGATCACTGCTCAGCGAATAGGTCGTGAGGAAATTCGGAAGCTCCCGACCGACGAAGCTGAGATTGTAGTCGTGAGATGGGTGGCGCTGGGCATACGCGTGGCTCAACTGATGGAATTGCTCTCGTCCGACGATATGGCGCAGCGCTTCATACACCTCGGCGAGCGCTTGCTCATAGCGAGCCAGGTAGCCGCCTGTGTAGACTGCAAGCCGCTCCTCTGATCCAATCAAGGGTAAGGCTGGTCCAGAGCCAGCGCGGATGCGTGTTTTAAACTGTCGTTGAAGGTCCGCGAGGTTAGGACTTGACATCCTCAGTTGCTCAGGGTTCTGGGATCAGGGCTCAGCCTAGAGCCCCGAACCCCGAACCGCAATCGAAGACTTTTGGTTAACGATCTCGGTGCAGATTGCTCGGGCTTTTGCGGCTTCTTCGGCAAGATACGAAAATGGGGGGATGTCCTCGTCCCACTCAATGAGGGTTGTCACAGGCCCCCAGCGGGTCAAGGCCTCGCGGTAGAGCGCCCACACCTCATCAATGACCGGGCGGCTGTGCGTGTCAAACAGATACGAGCCCATATCGGTGTGGCCGGCCAGGTGAAACTGGCCTACCAGCTCCCCCGGAATGTTTCGCAGAAACTCGTAGGGATCAAATTGATGGTTGTAGGCATTGACGTAGATGTTGTTGAGATCCAGCAGGATGCCACAGCCGGAGCGCTGCGCAACCTGGGTCAAAAACTCCCACTCCGGCATGGTGGAGTGCTGGTAGGTGACGTAGGTGGACACGTTTTCTAAGAGAATCCGCCGGCCCAAGAATTCCTGCACTTGCTGCACGCGGCTGGCGATATGGGAGAGTGCTTCTTCGGTGAACGGAAGCGGCAGCAGATCATGGAGATTCTCTTGCTCAACGCCGGTCCAACAGAGATGATCGGAGACAATGGCCGGACCGATACGATCGGCCAGCGCCTTCAGGCGCGTCAGGTACTGCTGGTTGAGCGGATCCACCGAACCGATCGAGAGCGAGACCCCATGCAGCGCGACCGGATAACGGGCCCGGACTTGCTCCAAGACGTGGAGCGGGCGGCCTCCGGAGTCCATGAAGTTCTCCGAGATAGCTTCGAACCAGTCGACGGCTGGCCATCCCCCCACCTGTCTCGGCTCCGACAACGGCGGAGCCGTGCACCTATCTGTCTGCCCCCCCGGCCTCGCCTTTGGCGAGGCAGCCAGGTGGGGGGACCACTCGCTCGTGATGACGTCGTAGTGCTCGGTGCGCAAGCCCACACCGCACCCTAGCACCGGCCACTGTCGCATGGCTATTTCGCGATGCCTTCGATTTCCAACGTAATGTCGACCTCTTCGCCGACGAGCACTATCATGCTGAGACCTGCTGATAACATCATCCGCTGATACAGGACAACCTCCTTGTGTGGGATTCCTGGTAGGAAGCTTATTCTACTCTCTTTGCTCTCTCGATACTAACTCGCGCACCTGGCGGGTGAGCTGATCGCGAATCGCGCGAGCCTCTTCGAGCGACAAGCCAACCGGATCAGGGACCTGCCAATCAAGCCTGGTGCGAGCAGCCACCGCAGGACACCGATCGCCGCAACCCATCGTCACCACATAGTCCCACTGGCGCTGGGGCACCTGGTCAACCCCTTTGGATTGATGCCCACCTAGACCAAGTCCCATCTCTTTCATGAGCTCAATGGCAATCGGATGGACCTGGCCGCTGGGATTGGAGCCCGCGCTCCACACGTCCCATCGGCCGTTGGTGAGCGACTTGGCGATGGCTTCGGCCATTTGCGAGCGGCAGGAGTTGGCCACGCACACGAAGAGCACACTAGGTTTCGTGGTTCGTGACTCGTGGTTCGTGACTCGTAACTGCTGAAACATTGGGCTGCTTGCAGGAAGTTACAACTGGAATAACCTGTAGCTTATAGCTGCAAAACTAGCAGCAAGAGGTAGTGTAACGATCCATGCTAGGAGGATGTTCCGAATGACCGGCCAGCGACCTTGCCCTGTCACAACCCCTAACCCGAAGAGGCTGCCACACGAGACATGGGTGGTGGAAACCGGCACTCCCCACCGCGAGGCGACGAGCACGAGAAATGCGGTGACGAGATTTGCGGAACACCCTTGCCCATGATTCATCGTCGTGATCCGTTGGCTCATCGTCAGCGCCACCCGTCGCGCATTCAACAATCCCCCGACGGCCATGGCGAAACCGACCACCAGCAATCCCATCGGCAAACTCAGTCCCAGCGCGCCGGCTGCCACTAGGAGTGCGACGATCTTGGGCGTGTCATTGAGCCCACGCGCAGCACTGACCGCGCCGGCCGAGAGATAATGCAATCGATCGAGCACCCATTGTGAATCAATCCCCAACACGCGGCCGTGATAGCGTTGGGTGCATTGCGCCAACTGCCCTACGCTCAGTTGCACTCCGGTCGCTTGGAGGACCGCCGTCCCGTCCGGCCGAATGGCGACCGGTTCGGCCGCACCCCCATCCACACAGAGACACATGTGGCGCTCGATGCCGCATCGGACGCGAACAAATCGAAAGAGCGGATAGACGACGCTGGCCAGCGCAAAGCTGATGAGCGGGCTGAGCGCCAGAGGGAGCAGAAAGCCCTGCCCAAGCTTGGCGACATTGACGCTGCCTGCTGCCACCCATCCTGCGCCGACGAGCGCGCCGGTCATGGCATGCGTCGTAGAAATCGGCGCGCCCAGTCTCGTCGCGAGCATGATCGTGAGCGCAGCGCCTAGGCCGACGGCGAGCAGGAAGGCGGGCTGATGCACGAACGCATCCGGAACCAATCCTTTGCCGCTGAAAGCCTTCACCAGCCCCCCTGAGAGCAAGACGGCGGCGCACGATCCAGCGAAGGTCGTTGCCGTTGCCCACCACAGCGCCTTGCGATAGTCGGTCGTGCCGCTGCCGAACAGGGTCGCGACGCCTTTAAAGTTATCATTGGCCCCGTTGGCGTAGGCGAGGAAGAGCACCGCGCCCAGCAAGCATATAATCGCCATCGCGTCCGTGTGGGTCCCTCCTTAAGTATTAGGGTGCCGGCACCAGCGTATGCTGCGTGCCGTTCTGATCGGTGTAGGTAAACGCGTGACCTTTTGGCTGCAGATCAATATGGCTGCCTTCGGGGCTGATGACAAACGCATGGCCTTCATGCTCACGGATGCGTAAGAGATTACCTTGCTCATCTTGGAACAAACCAGCATCCGGGCGCAGCACTACGGGACGGCGCATCATTTCCCGCTGGAGCACTTGGACCAACTCCTGCAGTCTCTCGTTTTCCTCTTGGAGCGCTTGGATGAGTTGCTCCGTTCGTTGGGTTTCTTCCTCACGCGCCCGCTCCTCCGCCAGCCGCTCTTCGTGCTGCTGCATGGCCTCTAGCTCGGCCTGCGTAATCCACTGTCCCTGGTGCTTCACCATTCCCTTCTCGCGTTGCGCCGCCTCGAAGGCCTCGCGCTCACGGGCCCGGGCCTTGACATTACGGTCCGCCCGCTCCCACTCCGCTCGAAGCTGCGCGTGATCCGCGTCGCTGCCCCCGTCAATCTTTTCAACGACGGCACGATCGAGCGTCAGATATCCCTCGCGAAGCACCTGGATTTTCACTTCAGTTGCCGTTTCGTTGACTACAATCCCATCGAGCGTCTGGCCGGTGGATAAATACACGCGATCGGCCCATGCACAGGGCATGGCGCTCATCAAAGCGACGCTTACCTTAACAACACTTCTCAGATCCATTAGTGGGACAACAGGCTGCGTTGGCGAGTTCCTTGACTTCGCCGCTTGGCTCCACGACGGTAAACAGTCCGGCATATGGCGGATGAGACAGCTTGGCCGCCGTGTCGGTGCAGACTTGAACTGCCACATTCCTGGGAAACAGATGGCCTTCTTCATCCAAGGTCGCCTTAAACGGGCCTCGGTAGATCGCGGCCTGACCGATGAATGTGCAACCCTGCGTTTTCTCGAATTTGAATCCCTGCACCGTGACGGAATAAAAGTTGAACCCCTCAATGGCTTTCCAAAATGTCTTCTTCAAGACCGAGAGACCGTAGAAACCGGCTTGCTCAAGCATCGCCAGAAACTGTTCTTCGGTCAGCGCGCCGACGATGCACTCACCCCAGAGCTGTTCGTTGACCTTCAGGCGCGGCGGCACCTCTCGATCGGAGACGATATCGGCGATGACTGCTCGCCCATGATCCTTCAGCACACGCCAGAGCTCCGAAAAAACCTTCGGCTTATCCGGCGAAAGGTTGATGACGCAGTTGGAGGTGACGATGTCGGCGGTCTTGGACTCCGCCGGAATCCGCTCAAGATAGCCCTTGCGGAACTCCACCACATCGTAGCCCAACGAGGCGGCGACCTTGTGCTGGCTCTCGCGGGCTACCTGCAGCATCTGATCGGTCATGTCAATCCCAATGACCTTACCGGTGGGCCCGACATGTTTCGCAGCAATAAAACAGTCGATGCCTGCTCCGGCCCCGAGATCCACGTAGACTTCGCCTGGCTGCGGGCACGCGGCGGTCACCGGCGAGCCGCAGCCATAAAAACGCTCCAGGACTTCTGGAGGGATATGCCCCACGTCGGAGGAATCGTACTTGGTCGGACAGCACAGTTCGGCTCGCGGCTGTTCGGCCGCTTGGCCGTAGAACTCTTGCACGATCTTGCGGGGTTTTTCGACATCGAATGAGAGCACGCAGTTGGAGTGCAAAAACGCGACGTCCGTCTCGTCACGGCCCAGCTCAGTCGTTCCGCACACAATGGCGCCGTCGCCCATCGCATGCAAGATCCGCGGCGCATCGTAGCCCGAGCGTCGATTGGCGAGAGCCATCTTGCGAGCCGTCAGCGCATCCATCGCATCCAGCAAGAGCGCTTGATACAGCGGATAGTAGGGATCGTCGCCCAAAAAATCTCCGGAGAAGAGGTAGCTATGCTCAAGATCCCCGCCTCCGGTGAGATAGCGCAACGGATCGCCCTGGGCCTGGGGCTTGCGCACCACACTGGCCTGGCGAATTTGCTGCAGCACCGGGCTGGAACGCCAGACCTGCTCGATCGTCTGGCCGTTGGTCGCATCCCCGCACCAGAGCGGCTTGTGATTGGCAAGGGCGGCGGAAGGATAGAGTTGTCCATCGGCATAGACGCACACGCTCTGCCACCCCGAGTTTCCGAGATCAAACTTCACTCTGGCCGGCGCGTTGGCGCGCAGTTCGAAAGAAACAGCGTTATCGAGGAGAATTCCGCGCGTATCGGCTTCGCGCTTGACGGCGCGCGCGGCTTCGATGAGCCTCTCGGTCGGCGGAAAGAATCCATTCTGTTCTTCGAGCACGCGACCACGGCGATGCATCCACATTAAATGCTGCGCGCGCACCCCGCACGATTCCGCCAGGCGGGTAATATTGGGTAGATCGCCGAGGTTGCTTCCGGTTGCCACCGTCGTGATCGTGACGTCAAATCCGCGCCGGCTCAACTCTTTGAGTCCTTCGATGGCCGCTTGAAAACTTCCCTTGCCGCGAATCGGGTCATTAATCTCCGGCGTGGAGCCGTCAATGCTCACTTGGAACTTTACCCGCGTCCGCTCGAGCGGCTCTAAGAGGCGTTGGCGAGGACCGGCAAACAACGTGGCATTCGTCAGCACAATGAGCTCGATCTTGTGCGTCTGGGTCATCAAGCGAATGAGCTCCGGCATATCGGCTCGCACAAATGGCTCACCCCCAGTGAGGTAGAACCGATCGACCCCCAGCGCGACCATCTGGTCAATGAGCCCGCGCCAGGTGGCCGTCGGCAACCCTGGCTCGCCCTTCGGTGAAGAGCCCACCAGACAGTGTGCGCAGGCAAGATTGCAGGAGTTGTTGGTGTGCAGCCAAGCCTCGCGCAGTCGAGAGAGCGTCAGATGATTGGCTCGGCCCTGATAAGGCGCCCGCTCGATGGGGGCAAGACTCAGGATGCCGTGCCGCAGCGCATCACTGATGAAGCCCTGCACATGCACCCAGGCCTTACCGTTTTCGAGGTTGAAATGGGCGCCGTACCGGGCGACCAGATGAGCAAACGAGACCGGAGACTCGGCCACGGTCTGGAGCAGCCATCGGCCCCGCTCGTCGACCGAGACCCAATTCGGCGCCTCAGCGTCGACGAAGAGCGTCCATCCCTCGCGCGGAAACACGCTCAGCGCAGGTGCGTACAGGATGGTCTGGTGATTGAGCTCTCTCATGAAGTGCTCCCTCCTGGCATGCCTGTCGTGGCTGCCGTCTTGGCAAACGCAGCGAGCTGTTCGCTGGCCGCATGGTCTTCGATCAGCCGATGCAAATCCTCAAGTTCATCGATATCATAGCCTGTGGGCAACAGCGCAACAGCAAGCTGCAGCTCGCGCGCCTTCGTGAGGGTGCGGGCGCAGACCTCGCATGTGCCCCACGGAATGGCCTCAAACAACTCGGGAATGGGGCGCGTAAGGCCCATGAGATAATAGCCGCCATCCTGGGCTGGACCAATCACCACCTCGCTTTGAACCAGGGCCGTGAATGCATCGCCGATGTGCTGCTCGGTTAACCAGGGGGAATCGGTGCCGATCACCACGACACGTTTCGCCCCCCCGGCAAATGCCTCCTGCGTGGCCTGCACCATTCGCTCTCCCAATGTCGGACCTTGCTGTGGGTGCATCGACCAATCCGAACCCAACCACTGCTGTGCGCGTGAGAGCGCCTCAGGCGGATCGACATAGAGCGTGGTGATCTCCTGCAGCTTGCGCAAGCGCTCTAAGGTGAGCTCGATGCAGGCACGATAGGCCCCAGCTGCAGCCTCCGGGCCGATCGACGCGGCGAGCCGTGTTTTGACCTGTCCTGGTGTGGGATATTTAAGGAAGACGAGCAAGCGTTTCATGTGATGGGTCTGAGCCAGGTAAGGCGAACGATGGTTGAGAGAATCGTCGTTCCTGCCCGTACAGTTCCTGAGAGAGTTCCAGAGATTTTTGAGCGGCCAATGCGTGGTCGGTACCGCACCGAGACTTCTTCAATACGCAGCTTCTGCAGCGCAGCCTTGGCTTGCATCTCCACGGTCCAACCAAAGGCCTGATCCTGCATCTTTAAACGTTCCAACGCCTCTCGACGAATGGCGCGAAACGGACCCAGATCAGTATAGCGCACTCCGAAGCTCCGTTGCATTAGCCAACACGCCAACCCATTGCCAAACCGCTGCTGGGATGTCAAGCTGCCCGGCTGAGCGAGCGTCGTTCGCGAGCCGATGACCAGATCGGCCCTGCCCTGCGCGATGGGCTCAAGCAGCGCAGGCAGATCCCCCGGATCATCGGAATGATCGCCGTCCATGAACACCACGGTGTCGATCTCTATCGAGAGTGCTGCAAGCCCAGCCAAACAGGCTCGCCCATAGCCTGGTGTGGGCTCGCTGGCCACGCGCGCCCCGGCTCGACGCGCCACCTCGGCTGTGCCATCTGTCGAGCCATTATCCACCACGATGATCTCGCGGAGCCCCTCCCGCGGCAACTCGCTTAAGACGCGACTGAGGGCTTCGGCTTCGTTGCGAGCCGGAATAATCACTGCAACATGCATCAAAAGCCCTTACGCCTGAGTTCCCATATTCCCAGGAGAACCACCGGCGCATATTCCGCGACATGTGCCCATAGTGGCAATTCCCAACGGCCATCAGCCAATCGCCCGGGCCATACCGTGTAGGCGAGTACGACGGTGCCAGTCAGTGCAATGAGTGCCGGCGAGCGCACGAAACAGAAGCATGGAATGATCCATATGAGATACCACGGGTGCAAGACAGGGCTCAGCAGAGCCGCGGCCGTAAAGATTCCGAGCACATATCGCACCGGGTCTGCCTCCCGCCTGGCCCACCAGATCAGAAACACCGCCCCCGCAAGCAGCATGAGCAGGCGCGCCAGGGCTGCATGGCCCAGCAGCATCGCCGTCAGAACGTAGATCGAAGAGTTTGACTCAAACCGCCCTGTCATCGCCGAGAGGCTTTCAGAGAGTGCCGAGGTGATGGTCGGGTAGCAGAGTAACGGCCCGACGGCTAATCCTGCCGCCAGGAGGAGCCATCGCCGACCGGTCCGACGAAACCACCACCAGGGAGCGAGCACGAGCGCCGCGTATTTTGAGAGAAATGCCAGCGCCCAGCCGATTGCAGCCGTGGCATAGCGCCTCATGTCCCATGCCACAATTCCAAGCCATAAGAACGCAACACCCAACGCATCGTTGTGCCCTGAGCCGGCGATCTCCAGAATCGGCAATGGATGCCAAGCGTAGGCGGCGACCCACAACAACGAACGCCCTCGATGACGCAGCAGCCACAACAGCGCAGCAATGAGCAACACTTCTGCCCCTACAAACACCAACTTCTGCGCGAAAATCGGGGACAGCCACCGATTTCTCAGCGGGTTTACCGATTTGGAAATCGGTGGCTGTCCCCGATTGCTGATTGTTGTGCCGAGGCGAAACGCCTGCTGAGTCAGCGGCGGATAGATGGTGCGCAGATGCGGAAAGTTGATGCGCGTCCAGGCTTCATCACGCAAGAATGCCAGCTCAGGCGCCGTGGGTGGATACCGATACGGATCACTACCGGCCTGCTGGACACGGCCATCCCATTGGTAGCGATAGATGTCATCGGACAGGGTGGGGCTTATCGGGAGCGCGAGCCGGCGTGTAATGACGGCAACGCTCAACACAATCGCCAGTCGCAGTCTGTACTGTCCCGGCGAGCCTGTCTTGAGTTCCCAGCGTCGCACGAGCCATAACACACCCAGATATATTCCAAACAACACGGCAAACCATCCATAAAAAACAGGAAGGTGCAGCCGCACATCGCCCAGGGCGCGAATCTGCCACCAGCACCACATCATGCCAACACCCAAGAACAGCATCATCGACGTATCCCTTGAGCGGCATGCAGGAGTTGATCGAGCGTGGCGAGGTCAGTCGTTGGCAAGTTACAGACGTAATTCTCGCAGACATAGGCTGTGGCCTTGCCATGCACGGAGCGTTGGTTCTTGATGAAGGGCATAAGGGTTTCGAGGGACGCAGCGCCCTCATCGGCGGATTGGAGGGCGAGCACGGCACGCGGGAGAAACCGCTCACAGACGGCGCGGATCATGCGCCGAGTATCCGGGGACTGAGGATTTCCCGCAATGACGATTTCTTGAGAAGGACCGAGCCAAACATCAAGCGCGATGAGAAATTGCGGAAAAGCATGGGGGGCTTGACTCACCTGGCTGGAGAAGGCGCGAACCAGTTGTTCCGCATGATGCTGGAGCTCCTTGTCCATCGTCAGCAACCCCAGACGCACGAGCGCAAGAGCCGCCACCGAGTTGCCGGAGGGCACGGCGCCGTCATAGAGCTCCTTGGTCTGCGCGATGAGTCGCTCATTCTGCTCACCACTCAAGACGAAGCCGCCGTGTTGCTGATCCCAAAAGAAGCGCACCATGTCGTGTGTGAGCCGTTTGGCCTCGGCAAGCCATCGCACCTCAAAGGTCGCCTCATAGAGATCCAGCAGCCCCCATGCGAGAAAGGCATAGTCATCCAGGAAGGCTGGGATGCCAGCTTCATCGTCCCGGTAGCGATGCAGCAAGACTCCATTGC